>JBAXCM010000108.1:0-11032 GCA_037141475.1 Verrucomicrobiota bacterium
CACGATTGCAGTTCGCCCGGCATGGCGGTCGTCCAACTCCTCATCAAGGCCACCGCACGCCCTTTTTCGTCAAGAGGCTGAAGGGAAATGGGTAGATTCGCCGGCACCTCAAAGTGGGCCGAGCCATCCGCTTCCACCGGCACCGTGCCTATGATCCGCTTGATGTCCCAAGGTCCGTCGAGGCCGACCCGATCCACCTGTCCGCCGATGTCTTTGTAGGAAAAATTATAGGTAAAGAGGCGGAGTTTTTTGATGGTTCCTCGCGGCACGCCAGCCAGTCCAGGTCCCTGATAGATGTCCACAATCTGCATCCGAGCCGTCTGCACGCCCTCCTTGGTCGCGTCCGGAATGACAGGCGGACGCGGCACCGCCTGCAACGGCACCGGCTCCAACAATGCATGGGCCGGTTCCTCCTTGATGAGCACCAGGTTGTCGAACACATCTGCTAGATAGATCCCCCATTTTGCGGTGGCCGACGGTTGGCACGCGGTAATGATATACTTGTCACTGAGCGGCACCGGATGCAGGAACTTGGGCCATGAATTATCCACAAGATTATCGAGGATGACGGGCTCGACCTTCTTGCCATAACCTGGGATTCGCTGCACGACCCCGTCGGCCTCAAATCGCCCCTGGGAAGGATCCATGATCAATAGTTCACCCATGCGAGGCACGCCGTGATGGCCGCCGACGATGCCTGCGATCTTGTTAGGAGAGCCGGGCATGGGTTTTGCATAGAAGAGTGCGTTAGGCCAAAAGGATCCGCTGCCGTAAAGCTCGCGCTGGTTGGTTCCGTCCGGATTCATGGTGAAGAGGATTCGCGCGACGAAGTGGGGCAGATCGGAATATTCCCAGCGCTGATAGAGTAGGCGGCCGTCCGGCATGACCGTGGGACACCAGTTGTGCTCCTGATCGAAGGTGAGGCGGCGGATCCTGCCGGTGTCCGGCCAGTAGCGATAGATCTGGGCTACGTGGGAAGTGCCGCGCACACAAGGCACGCCGACGAAGGGGGCGGTGGATGTGAAGATGATGCTGTCGTCGGGCAGATAACACGAGGTATAATTATCCACATCGGCATCGGGAATGAGAGGAAGTTGGCGCGGGTTGCCACCGGCTGTGTTCATTTCGAAAACGCCCCAGCGTCCGTCGCTGCCGATGGATGAGAACATGAGGCGGGATGCATCGAAGTGCAGGGAGAGATCGCCAACAAAATGGCCGCCCTCGGGCTGAAAGAGAGTTTTGAGGACGGGGGTACCGCGCAAGCCGCTAAGAATCATGATCTCATTGTTTAGCCCTGAGCGGGGGATGGAACTATTGCTCTCCCAGTTTTGGGGCAGGGCGAGGTGGTTGGCGCTGCGTTTGACTAACAGCAGGCGGTCAAAATCCAGCAAGGGGTTGGCTAGGAGTGCCTCCTTGCGCAGCGCTGCGAGATCCGCTGTCAATGGAACCAACAGCTCCGGTGTGGAATTTTTGGCCCTGAGTTCAAGATCTGCGGCTTGCTTGAGCCATTCCGTACCGTGGGTGTAGCGATCTGGAAAGCTGTGGCTGAGATCTTGGATGGCCAGGCACAGCGAGCGCATTCCCGGCAAGGCTTCTGCTTGCCCGGGATCCGCTGCATCGGCCGAGGCCGCTCCCACCAATGCCATGCTAATCCATAGTCGCCGCACGAGAGCTGTATTTGTGTTCATCATTGGTGGGTTGTGAGAAATTTCTGCTACGGTTCGCTACGCTCGGAGTGGGCTGTGGGTATATCAGAGTGGAAATGTCTTGGTTGGACCTGTTGATTTCCCGGATGGCTGGGAAATGGGGGATCTGGGGGAATGGCCACGGCCGATGCCACACGAACCACGGGTCGATGTCAATTCCGCTGAGACTCAGGAAGTCTGTTGTGGGAAGAAATCTTCGGCGGCGCCAAGGTGATACGCAAAACAGGGCAGCCGACTTGCGTCAGCGACCCTGTTTGTTGTGAGAACCTGAGACTTTGGGAATTGAGTCCGGCATTGGGATCGCGGTCGATCTTTCATCGACTATCTCCGATCCACTAGAGTCCTTGAAGAGCCAAGGATGATGTCGTTAGGTCCAATCTCTTGTATTGGGCTTTCGGCGAGCTCAGCCGAGCCGTCTTCAAGTCTTGCGTCTAGGGTCTGAGGCGAAGCCACTCTAGTTGCAGCGCTTCACTCCGCCGTCACCCGTACGAAGAGTTTCGGCTCAGCAAGCAAGCGGACGTCAAGCATCACCGGTACCGTCTCAATGCCGCCGTTGTCAGTGGCAACCCCTTCAGTGGTTCCCGTTGAAGACCAATTCAGCAGGTCCGTGGAGTGCCAAACCTTGTAGGTGAGTCCAGTGTTAGTTGTCCGGGTATAGCTGAACGTGCCGCTGCCCTTGTTGAATGGCACTGTAATCGGGTTGACCGATGAACTGATTGTGGGGTTGAGGCCAAAGGCATATTCTTGGAAGTTGCTCATGCCGTCGCCATCGAGGTCGGCCGCGGGGTCTGCTAGCTCGGAGCCGGGGTATTGGGTGGTGGCCCAGGTGTTGTAGTCGATGGTGGAGCCAGTTAGGGGGATTCCGAACTTGGCCGCCAGGGATTGCTCTAACGCCGTACGGTTGGAGTTGGCAATCGCCGACTTGTATAGATACACGTCGCCAATATTTCCGTTAAAAATCGACCATCCATCGACGCCACCACCGACGCGGATCTGTTTTTCCCAGCTAATAGGAATGAGTGTTGAATAGTCCGTGCCACTGGAGCCGGTCCAGACTTGCGCGGCGTTGGCATAAAGCGCCAAGGCACCATTCTGCTGAACGACGAGGCTGAGAATGGTTTTTTGGCCATTCGGGATGACGTAATTGGTGATGTGGGTGTTGTAGTTTCTGGTGCAGATTTCGACGGTTCCTTCTGCAACGCCCTGGCTGTTTCCGTGAGCTACGGCCAAGTAGAGTTCATTGTAGAACAAATCAACCACTTCGCCGCGATGTTCACCTGATAAAGCGCCAGTGTAAATTGGCTGGACGACGGCGACAATGCTGGCACCGCTGGCGGCAATCGGGGCGGACCAATCACCGGTAGGCGCATCCGCCGGGGCCTTGAACAGATAGCAGTCGTTACCACCGTTGTTGGGATTTTGGTTCTGCTCCCAATTCACTCCATCAACCGCAACGACAGTCGGTGTGCCTAGAGCCATCATCGTGCCGTTCGATGGATACACAGTGGCCCGGTCGCCGGTCAGGGCGCCGTTGCTGAGGCCCGCTAGACCATCAACCGTCATTGAGAATATGAGGGTCGGATCATAGGATGTATCGGTCGCGAGTGTGAGATTGCTGTTCGGATAATCATTCACTCCCGCGCTCATCGTCACCGCAAGGGCACCTGGCAGATCACCCAGTTTCGATGCGGACACCGTGCAGGTGTCACCATCAGCAAAACCGGAACTACTCAGTGTGTAGCTGCCATCCGGCCCGGTGGTAACCGGCCCGGCAACCACCGCCGCCCCGTTTTTCAACGACACGGAAGCACCGTCAACAAGCCCGCCGGCATTGCTAATTGTGCCGCTGACGGTCCTCTTCGGATAGAGTGAAATGGTTGTGCCGATCATGTTCACGTTGTAGGACATATCTGGTGAGTTATGCCATTGGAAACCACCCGTGCCAGGCCCGGGACAGACGAGGGCCGCATTATTTGTGGCAAATGCCCCCAGCAAGGTGAAGCCGTCGAAATAAGGGCTGGCAAACCCCCGGTGGTCGGCTTCCATCCACTCATCACCAAAGGTATTGCCGGCGAGGGTGTAGGTGGTGTTAGGTGCCAGTGTCACAACGCCGCATGAGACGTAGCGCCAGTCGCCGATGAGTTCTGCGGCGCTTCCCGTCGGGACCGTGACTGTGACGATTTAGTTGCCGCTTGCATCAAAAATTCCGACAGGATGGCTGTTTTTGAGTCCATCGCGGTTGAAGTCCCATGTTCCCAGTGCGGTGATGAAAACCGGGTCGGGCCCCGTTGTGAACTTGGTGCCGAGGTTCCATGTGTCACCTGTTCCATACGCACCACTGAAGGCCACATCCGGAAACATCCCTTGGGGCGGGAGTTGAACGTAGGTGGCAGTGAAGTTCTTGCCGGTCAGCCCGTTGCCTGCCCCAGCTAACAGGCTGGCAATGTCCATCGTGTAACTCACCTTGGCGGCGCTCACGGTGTAGGGACCACCTGGCCGAACGCGGATCGAATACGTGCCGCCAGCGCCCGTTGTCGCAGTGAATGGTCCACGGTCGCCTGTGGCGGTGACCGTGACGCCTGCCAAACCCGTGGTGCCATCGGTGATCGTGCCGGTTATTTCTGTTAGCGTCCATTCGGAGAAGCTGGCCGTGATCGTGTCGGCCGGGGCCACATTGACCATTGGGTAGGTTTGGGTGGCAGAACCGCTCGCCACGTCGCCGACTGTGCTCGTAAGCACGCTGGAAACGTCGTAGTATTGATTCGGCGTGACGGTGAATGACAGGGTGGCTCCCGCCGCACAATAGATATCACCGGACGGGCTGATGGTTCCGCCTGTTCCGGCAGACGCGGTGATTTTTTGTTGAACTGTGCCAGTTTCACCAAAGTTGATGCCCTCGGCAAATTCACTGGCGATGTCGGAGCTGGATTTGGCTTCGTCATAGACGCGGATGGCGCCCAGATAGCCATGGTAGATGTTCCAGCCATCCCACTCGTTGAAGCTATGGGGAGTGGTGACGTCGGAAGCATTGAAATAACCCCGCATAATTCACGTTCGGATTCGGGCTCTGATCTTCCACATATTGGCGGCTGGGGTCGAAAATCACACCACCATTGGATGCCGTGGGAGTGTAAACCCAAGCCTCAATCGTCCGGGGGCCATTGCTGCCGAGCGAGGCCGGGCAAAGCGGGCCTGCGAAACCTTGGCCCGCTGTAGTGCAGTCGACGGCTGAATAGGCGACAGAAGAGCCCGGATTGCCAATGAGTGTCTTTGTTGGGTTTCCCCAATCGGCACTTTGGAAATAGTCCGGCGCCAAGGAACCGGTGGAAAAACTCCAGTGCTTGGTCCCGGCATCATAGTCACCCGGTTTCATTTCAAGCACGAGGCCCGCTGCGGCGATCCCAGCACCGAAACATAGCGCTGCCACTGAGGCAGCGGTCTTTGCGGCGAGGCACAGCGACGTGGATCTCCACAAGGGACGATTCACGCTGGCTTGGGGAGGATGGTTGCCGTCGGGCCAACGAGGCTGGGCCGCAGGGGACGATGTTAGGTGTGTGTTTTTCATGGAACTCCAGGATTGATCTAATTGTTAGATATTTGACGCGGCGCGGGGTGGACTGTTGGGACGATGGGGATTGTGGGGGCTGTGGTGTGCGTGTGGGGCCTTTGCCCTCACAACATTCCGGTCCACCTCACAATGCTAGGTCGCACCTCGCAGAAGAACACAAATCGCGCCCTTTGGGCAATGACTGAAATGCGAATTCAGTGCCCCTTTTGCGAAATAGGCCTGCACTTGCTGGGGGGTGCCTTGTAGCGGCGTGTCTGTGACCGCCGATAGCCAATGGGGTGACCCTTGTTGCCTCGGCGGGTTCATTGGCGAGTCAGGGTCATCGGTGGTCATAGACACGCCGCTATCAAGGCGACAGCAATTCTTGAGCCATTCCTGAGCTTGAGCGCGATTTTAGGGAATTGACTTGCTCGACACTGTGGCGCTTTTGAGCTCGATCACTGAGTTCTCAAGCCATGGACGATGGGCTGGCCGCTCAATGCTGCTGGCCCCGGTGCTGCGATTTGCGCTCTGGGCCCCGGCGTTGGATTGATTGTTCTTTATAGACGTCAGGGGGATAGGTACCATCTCGGTGTCGTGTTTGAGGATTATTTTCATGGCTTGTACCGAATATGTCACACTCCCGATTTCGCGGATTAACCCTCGCCCTGGCGGGCATCCTCTGCCTGAGTGGCTGCGCCACTTACCATGCGTTGCCGCTCACCTCGGCAGAGGTCGAACGCAAACTTCGTCCCCTCGGCGACGACGCACTTGCCATTGCAGCCCGAAAAATCAAGCATCCGCTGCTCCATTCCCTGCGCTTGGATGCCAGCGACGGGCTTTCGCCGGATGAAGCTGAGCTGCTCGCCGTGTTGCTCAATCCGGCGCTGCGGGCCCTGCGAGATCAGGCGGGTGAGGCGCGGGCCCAACTTTTGAAGGCCGGCATCCTTCCAAATCCCCAATGGACCGGCAATCTCGACTTCGTCACTGGCGGCACCACTGAAGGAACTAGGACCGGTTTTGGCCATGGCTTGAGCTGGGATTTGCAGGCCCTGGTCACCCGGGGGCAGGATGTTGCCAGCGCCCGAAATGATGATCAGGCGGTGCGTCTCGACATCGCTTGGGACGAGTGGCAGACGGCGCTTGCCGCCCGTTCTGCAGTCTATGATCTTGTTTCGCTGCGTGCCCAAGTGGCCCAGGCCCAAGAAATCTCGGAGCGGCTGGCCAGCAATGTCGGTTTGGTTAGAAAGGCCGCCGCCGCGCATGAAATGACGGTTCTCGAATCGGCCACGGTTGAGGCCTCGGCCAACGACGCGCGTTCCGTGTTGCTCGGTCTCGAGCAAGAACTCGAGCAGCGCCGCATCGCACTCAACCGTGCCATCGGCTATCCGTCAGCCACCAAGCTGCGGCTCCAAAGCGCCACAGCACTTCCCTCGCGGGTCGATCCGCCATCGGCCGCCTCGCTGTTGCATGGCTTGGAGGAGCGCCGATTGGATCTGCTCGCCCTCAAGCGCGGCTACGAGAGCCAGGATGCAAAACTGCGCTCGGCCATTCTCGCCCAGTTTCCTAACATATCAGTCGGTTTCAATCGTGCAACTGATACCGGCAACGTTCGCACACTGGGCCCGACCATCACCCTTGCGCTTCCGCTCTTCGACCACAATCAAGGCAACATTGCCCTGGCAAACGCCACACGACAGCGCCTGTTTGATGAATACACCAGCCGTCTTTTCACGGCCCGGGCCGATGTTGCGGCTGCGCTTGCGGACATTCAGGCGCTCAATGATCAAATCGCCCACGCGGATCAGGCACTGCCGGCACTCCGCCGACTCGTTGAGATCTCCGGGAATGCCGTCGCGGAGGGCAACGCCGGAATTCTCGGCTATTACACGACGCAAAATGATCTCAACCGAAAATCCCTCGACGTCCTGAAACTCAAACAGCAACTCGCCCAGGCCCGCATCGCTCTCGAAATTGCCGCGGCATGGCACCTTTCCCCATGAAACGATCCCTATCAGCCATTCTCGCCCTTGTCCTCGCGACAAGCGCCTGCCATCGCACCGGCCCCGCCGCAGGAAAGGCTGAGGACGAGGTGAAGGCCACCGCCACCGTCAAGACAGCCAAGCTCGGCAAGGAACTCATGGCTACAACTCTAACAGCGTATGGAACGGTCGTCGCCCAACCGGGCGAACTCGTCGGCGTTTCGGTGCAATATGAAAGCAAAGTCATGCGCTTGCTCGTTTCCGCCGGAGAGCCGGTGAAGGAGGGGCAACCACTCATCGAGGTCGAGCCCAGTCCTGACACGAAGTTGCAACTCGCCCAAGCAACCTCCGCCGCCGAGTCTGCACGCAGCCAACTCGAACAAATGGAACGGCGCTTTGAGATGAAACTCGCGGTCAATCAGGACCTCCAACAGGCACGGCAAACCGCCCGGGACGCCGCCGCGAAACTCAGCAGCCTCATCGCCCGCGGCGCTGGCGAACGAACAACCCTGAAGGCTGAACTTAGCGGCTTGCTCGCCTCGATCGATGTGCGGATCGGGCAGATTGTCCCCGCTGGCGCTCCGCTGCTGGCCCTTGTCCCGGCCCGCAAGATCGAAGTCCTCCTCGGCGTCGAACCGGAGAATGCCGGTCGGCTTCATGAGGGGCAGAGCGTCCGGCTTCATGCGGTCAATCAGGATGCGCTGGAAGGCACCGGCGGAATCCGTTTGGTCACGCGGCGGGTGAATCCGCAGACCCGGTTGGTGGACACATTCGTGACGGTGCCGCCAGACATTCCGCTTCTGCTCGATGGCTATGTGTGTGGTGAAATCCGCGTCGAGGAAAAGAACGCCTTCGTCGTTCCGCGTGATGCCGTCCTGCCCGACGAGGATGGCTCTGTGCTTTTCACGGTTCGCGATGGCCACGCCGTCAAACATCAGGTAACCACCGGCTTGGAGACTGATGACCTAACGGAAGTGTCCGGCAACACCCTTCGTGAAGGTGACGAGGTCGTCACCACCGGCAACTATCAACTGCAGGACGGCATGGCTGTTAGCTGTTCCGAGTGATGCAATCTTAACTGTCATGAAATTCACTCGCTGGGCGCAGTCTCACGCTCGTTCGATCGTTTTCCTTATCGTCGTTCTCGCCATTGGCGGTGCGATGAGCGGCTGGAACCTGCCCGTCGCTCTTTTTCCGCATGTCGATTTTCCCCGCGTCCGGGTGAGTGTCGACGCGGGAGACAGGCCTGCCGAGCGCATGGCCGCCGAAGTTACCTATCCGGTTGAGGAGGCCTTGCGAGCCATTCCCGGCGTCCGCCACATCCGCTCGACAACGAGCCGCGGCAGCAACGAGATTTCGGTGACCTTTGATTGGGGAGCTGACATGGTTCAGGCGCTGCTGCAAGCACAGAGCGAGTTGACCCGTGTGCTGCCGAGTTTGCCGCAGGGAACATCCTTCGAGGTGGCCCGGATGGACCCGACGGTGTTTCCTGCGATTGCCTATAGCTTGACGTCGCAGACCCACTCGCTGGTCGAGCTGCGCGACATCGCCCTATATCAACTCCGCCCGATTCTATCGACCATCCCGGGCGTGGCAAAAATCGCGGTGCAGGGCGGTGCAAGCGAGGAATTCCGGGTGATCGTGGATCCTGCCAAGCTCCAGTCATTCGGCGTGACGATCGGCGACGTCGCCAAGGAACTCTCTGCCTCTAACGTGCTGCATGCTCTCGGACACCTCGAGGATCACGACAAACTCTATCTGGTGGTCTCCGACACCCGCTTCAAAAATATGGCGGAAATCGCCAATTGCATCCTCCGATCCGGTGCCAATGGTGTGGTTCGCGTCAAGGATGTGGCCGAGGTTAGAGACGACACCGAGCCGCAATTCATCCGCGTGACAGCCGATGGCCGCGACGCCGTGATTTTCCAGATCTATCAGCAGCCGGGAGCCAACACGGTGCAAATCGCCGCTGACGCAAAAGCGAAGCTCGCCGCCCTTGGCAACAAGCTGCCGACGGGCGTCAAGCTATCTCAATGGTATGACCAAAGCGACCTGATCGTCGCCTCCGCGAAAAGTGTCAGTGATGCCGTGCTCATCGGTGCCGCCCTCGCCGCATTGGTTCTCTTCGCGTTCCTGAGAAACTGGAAGATCACCTTTATTGCGTTAGTGTCACTCCCAGCCTCGCTGGCTGCCACCGTGCTGTTGCTCAAAGTCCTCGGCATGAGCTTCAATATCATGACCCTCGGCGGCATGGCGGCCGCGGTCGGGCTTATCATCGACGACTCGATCGTGATGGGCGAACATATCATGCGCCGCCTGCGCAGTGGAACCGGCCATGAGCACGAGCGGATCATGCGGGCTACCGCTGAGTTTACCCGGCCCCTCGCCGGTTCGTCCGCCTCAACGATTATCATCTTCCTGCCACTTGCGTTTCTAACAGGTGTGACCGGGGCGTTTTTCAAAGCCCTTTCGCTCACCATGGCCGCCAGCCTGATCCTCTCGTTCCTCATCGCATGGCTCGCGGTGCCAATCCTAGCGGGCAAATTGTTGGGAAAAACTGACGCTGATCAGGAGGAAGGCGGCGCGTTGACCCGCTGGATGCATGCCGGCTACGACCACCTGATGCGCTGGGTTCTAACGAAGTCATGGCTGATTGTGTTAGTTATGCTTCTGCTAGGTGGTTCCGGTTGGTACGCCTCGACGCGTGTTGGATCAGGCTTCATGCCGACCATGGACGAGGGCGGATTCATTCTTGATTACGTAGCTCCGCCCGGAACCTCGCTCACTGAGACGGATCGCATGCTCCAGCAAATCGAAGCCATCCTGCAAAAAACGCCGGAAGTGGCCACCTACTCGAGGCGTACCGGCTTGCAGCTCGGCGGTGGCTTGAGTGAGTCTAACATCGGTGACTTTTTCGTGCGTCTCAAACCCTTCCCTCGTCGATCCATCGTTGAGATAATGGATGATGTGCGTGGACAGATCGGCGAGAGCGTCCCGGGAATTGAGGTCGAGTTGTTGCAATTGATGGAGGATTTAATCGGAGACCTGACCGCCGTGCCTCAGCCGATCGAAATCAAACTCTTCACCGACGATGAAAATCTCCTGCACGAAACCGCGCCCAAAATCGCCGAGAACATCGCCAAGATCAACGGCGTAGTCGAGGTGAAAAATGGAATCATTCCCGCCGGAGATGCCCTTATCGTCGAGGTGGACCGCGTGAAGGCTGCCCTCGAAGGTCTCGACAGCGGTGAAGTGACCACCCTGATGGAGGATTTTCTCCGCGGCAACGTCACGACTAACATCCAGCGCGGCCCGAAGTTGGTCGGCGTCCGGGTTTGGACAGCGAAGAACACCCGCAGAACCGAGCGCAACCTGCGCGAGTTCCAGCTCCGTGCGCCTGACGGTCATCTCGTTCCGTTAGGCCGCATCGCCACGATCAAAACAGTGACTGGTCAGCCGGAAATCAACCGCGAGGATCTAAAACGCATGGTTGCGGTAACCGCTCGCATATCGGGTCGCGACCTTGGCTCGACGGTCGCCGATGTTAAACATGTGTTAGATAGTGGTGACATGCTGCCCGCCGGGGTCTATTACAGTTTGGGCGGGCTTTATGAACAACAGCGGATCGCGTTTCACGGCTTGCTAGTGGTGATGATCGCCGCCATCGTTCTGGTATTCCTGCTGCTGCTCTTCCTTTATGAAAGTTTCCGGGTCGCCATCGCCATGCTGGCCACACCGTTGCTCGCCCTGCCCGCCGTCTTTCTCGGCCTCTGGCTTACCCGCACAGAGCTTAACAT
>JBAXCM010000109.1:0-11028 GCA_037141475.1 Verrucomicrobiota bacterium
CCCCTTTCTTGTGCTTGAAGTCGGGCTGGATGCCACGGATGCTGAGGTGCGCGCTGCCTATCAAGCGTTGTTGCGGCGTTTTCCGCCCGAGCAGAGGCCACGCCAGTTCCAACTGATCCAGGAAGCCTATCAGCTGTTGCGGACCGAGCGCGAACGCTGGCGCTGGCGCTTGCTGCACCTAGAGCCCAGCAACGACGGACCCCTCGAGGCGCTGGAAAATTTTTCGCAGTTGCCGGGGCGGCTGCGCCCGCCGGGAGCCACGGCACTGCGCGACTTGGTGCGTAGCTGTGGCGTTGCCGCGATGCGTGAGCAAGCAGAAGCGCCGAAGCCCGTCAAGTGAACGTGAATCATTCCCTAATAACTATAGCTTGCCCCGCCCGCTTGCCAACCTTATTGCCATGCATATGCCTGTGACTGCTGCCGATTATTCCCCCTACTCCGACGATGCCAGTGCGCCTGAACCGGACGTCGATGACGATGCCTGCGAGGACGAGGAAGAACCCTCTGCCATCACGCTTGACGATCTTCACGAAGAATTGGCTGCCAATTCCAGCGAAACACGCCGGGGTACCCGGCGCATGCTCGACGTACTCAAGAATTTCGGCTCGGTGTTGGATGCACTTTCCGCCACCGTCAACGACACTCACAAGGCCGTTCGGGCACTGCCAACTGCCGTCAACCGCCAATCGGAGGGTGGTGAACTGCCCCGCGAGTGGGCGCTGGCACTGGTGGAATTGGCCGACCGCATCGAGCGGGTAACCGACGGATTTGCCCGCCCTCCTGCGGCCCGCGCCAGTTGGTGGCCGGGAGCCCGCAAGTCCCTCACCGCGTGGCGTGAAGCATGGGCGATGCAGGCCGACGCGCTCGGCATCCTGCGCAGTCATCTGGGCGTCTTGCTCCAGCGGGCCTGTCTCAAACGCCTCGATGTGGTGGGCAAGCCCTTCGATCCTAACACGATGACGGCACTGGAATCCGCCGTCGATCCGAGCCGGCCCGATCACACGGTGCTGGCAGAAATGCTTCCCGGCTGGCAACATGCCGATGGTCAACTGCTGCGCCCGGCTCAAGTCCGGGTGTCACGCCTCAATCCACGCTAGAACAGGATTTCCATCACTCACCCCCTCATTTCCAATCATGACCCAAACATTACAAATTGTCGTTGGCATTGACCTTGGCACCACCAATTCGACCGTCGCCGTGGTTCAGGACGGTGTGCTCACCGTCATCCCAGTGCGCGGCCAGCCAACCATGCCCAGTGCTGTTGGAATCGATCCGGCCGGCCGCCTTATCGTCGGCCAAGCTGCCAAAAATCAATCCGCCTCGGCCCCGGAAAATACCGTGCTTTCGATCAAGCGACTGATGGGCATAGATCACCAAGTGGGTCTGGGCGGCAAGACGTATCGGCCCGAGGAAATCAGTGCCTTGATCCTAGGCGAGCTGAAACAAGCGGCCGAAGCCCATCTGGGTCAAGCCGTGACTCAGGCGGTCATCACCGTGCCTGCTTTCTTCAATGAGCGCCAACGTCTTGCCACTCAAGACGCCGGACAGCTAGCCGGCCTCGAAGTCCTTCGTATCATCAACGAACCGACTGCCGCAGCCCTTGCCTACGGGGCCGGCCAAGCTGCAGGCCTAAAACACGAAACCCTCCTCGTCTATGACCTCGGCGGCGGCACCTTCGATGTTTCAGTGGTTCGAGTGGAGGACGGCATCGTTGAGGTCCGGGCCAGCCATGGTGATATCAACCTCGGCGGCGATGACTTCGATGAGGCACTGGTTTTATTGGGCGAGCAACGGCTCCGCGAGAAACACGGTGCCGCCGTCGGCTTGCTGCCAGTCACTGCCCACCGCCGGCTCAAGAGCGCGATGGAAACGGCGAAGATCCAGCTCTCCGACGCGCCTTTTGCCAATGTGCGCGAGGAATATCTCACCGCCTCATTGCATTTGGACACCGAGATTGACCGCCACGACTACGAGCGCCTGATCGAACCGTGGCTGCATAAGACACTCGATTGCCTCCAACGCACCTTGGCGGATGCCGGAATCACCGCCTCGGACCTCGACAAGGTCATGCTCGTCGGCGGTGCCACCCGCACTCCCGCCGTGCAGGCCTTGCTGATGCAACAGCTCGGCATGGAACCTCGCCACGAGATCGACCCGGATCTGGTGGTGGCGATGGGGGCCGCCATTCAAGGTGCAGCCCTCGCCGGCCAACCCGCCCCGGCGATCCTGGTGGATATTTCAGCTCACACATACAGCCTGCTCGTGCTGGTCGGCCACGGCATGTTCGGCGAAAATATCATGCAGTGCTGCCCTCTGGTGCGGCGCGGCACCGCACTGCCGGTCGCTAAGGCGGACGTGTTCACCACCTATACTGACAATCAAGCCGTCGTAGGCATTGAGGTATTCCAAGGTGAAAGTGAGCGCCCGGAGGACAACCTGCGGCTCGGTGAATTCGAAGTCCAAGGTCTCTCCAAGGTGCCCGCCGGCAATCAGATCGTCGTCCAATTTCGCATCGATCTCAGCGGCCTTCTCACCGTCACCGCCACTGAAAAGCGCAGTGGTTTGGTCAAGTCGGTGACGATCGACACCGCCGGTCAGCACCGGATCAACCTAGATGCAGCCCGCACGAATTTGGCCGCCCTGTTCGCTGATCAAGAGGCGAGCCATCCCCAGCCCGCTGCCGAGCGCTTCCGGCCGCGCCCTATCACCATCAATGACGACGGCGATGACGACGACGACTTCGACGAAATGGACGAAGACGACGAGGGGGAATTCATTGATGTCGGCGATGCCCAGGAGACTCAGGAAGCCCCGGCTGGCCTCTTGGCCTCGGCCAAGAGTTTGCGCAACCGCGCGGAAAAATTGTTGAAGCGAGGCGTGGCTGAGTCTGACGCCGCGACGATCCACGCCAGTCTGGCCGAAGTGGCACCGGCCATTGAAGCGCGTGCTTGGCAATATCTCGCGGAGATCTTGGACACCCTGAGCGACCTGTTGTTCTATCTGGACGATTAGTCAGCCGCCAGACCCGATTATTTTATCGAAGTCCGCCGCGTATCCGTGCAGCCTGTCGGCACCACCATGTTTGTCATTTCCCTTCCAGCCCTGCAGCGCAACACCGCGATTTTGCGCGAGGTGAAGGAGGCTGCCGGCTGTCAGTTGGTGCTGGCGCTCAAAGGGTTTGCGTGCTGGAAGACGTTTCCCTATCTCCGCGATGATCTGGACGGCTGCTGTGCCTCGGGCTTGTGGGAGGCCAGACTCGCCCGCGAGCATTTCCAAAAACATATCATCACTTATTCGCCTGCCTACGATGAGGCCGATGTGAGCGCCCTGTGCGAGTTCACCCATCATCTGGATTTCAACTCGCTCTCCCAGTGGCAGCGTTTCCGCGAACAAGTGCTCGCCCACCCGCGCTTTCGCAGTGGCAACTTGCTCTGCGGATTGCGCGTCAACCCTGAGTGCTCAACGGGCTCCACCCCGATGTACGACCCCTGCGCCGTCGGCTCCCGCCTCGGCATCACCGCCGATCAACTCGCCGATGCCGACCTGACTGGTATATCCGGCCTGCACTTCCACACACTCTGCGAGCAAAACTCTGACGACCTCGAAACCACCCTCGCCGCCGTTGATGAGAAATTCGGCCACTGGCTGCGCCAACCGCAATTCACCTATCTGAACATGGGCGGTGGTCACTGGATCACCAAACCGTTCTACGATCGCGAGCGGCTCATTCGCATCGTCCAACAAGCCCGCCAGCGCTACGGCGTCGAGGTCTGGTTAGAACCGGGCGAGGCAGTCGCCATCCACAGCGGGGTACTGCGTGCCAACGTCATGGATGTGATAGAATGTGCCCGCCAGCGCATCGCCGTCCTGAGTGTATCGGCCACCGCCCACATGCCCGATGTGTTGGAAATGCCCTACCGGCCAGACGTGTTCTTGGTCGATGCCGCCCCTTGTGGCACCCAGCCCGCTGCCCCGCCTGCAGTGCGCTTCGCAGGCGAGAACTATCACCTGGCCGGCGACTCCGGACCATGGCTTTACAGGTTAGGTGGGCCGACCTGCCTAGCCGGCGACGTCATCGGGGAGTTTGCCTTTCCGCGAGCCCTTCGAGTGGGCGACACTTTGGTCTTTGATGACATGGCGCACTACACAATGGTCAAGACCACATTATTCAACGGCGTGAAGCATCCGCCCATCGTCCTCCAACATGGTGATGGCCGCCTTGAAATGCTGCGCGAATTTGCCTACGAGGATTTTCAAGCTCGCCTAGCGTAGCCCCAGACCGATGCTGCCATTGGCTTTCGCCAGTTTTTGAAACAAAGATTCCGCGCCCGAATGAACGGGCGCGGAACCGGTTTGAATCAGCGCTTGGCTTGTTGATTATTGGCCGGCAGGAGCGGCAGGTGGCGGGGTGCCTTTACCCGGGCCGCGACCTTTGCCTTTGGCTCCGGCTTTATGCTCTGGACGGAACGCCTTGAATTCTTCCAGTGAGACCGTGCCGTTGGCATCCGTGTCCATCTTTTTGAAGATCTCTTCAGCCTTGGCTTCGTTCCGTTTGGCCATTGGCGATGCTTTGAACTCATCAAGGCTCAGTTGGCCGTCACCATTGGTGTCGATCTTCTTGAAAACCTCTTCGGGGGGAGGACGCTTGCCTTCCGGTGCACCCTTCGGCGGTCCGGCGGGCTTGTCTTGGGCGAACGATAGCGTGGTGGCGATGGCCAGGGCGCTGAGTGTGGCGATGGTTGCTTTCATGACTGTGCTAGTTTTCTGTTGGTTTGGTGGCGGTGGCATGGACGCCGATCCGCGACATGCGGGGAAACTCCGCAAAACCGTCCGAGTTGCACCAGATTCTATAAATCTTGGTTCACCCAAAAAGTTTCTTCGGAGAAATGGCCACAGCACAGCGGGATTTATGATTGAAACATTGACATTCAGGTCTACTTCAGTAGTCTCGGGGCATGGCAACCAAGCTTAAACCGATCAAAGAGAAACTGACCAAGACTCAAATTCTGGACCAAATCGCCGACAGCACGGGACTCGTTCGCAAGCAAGTAGCCGCGGTGCTCGAGAGTCTGACGGAGGTGATTGAAGCCCACGTCAAGAAAAACGCCGTGGGTGAATTCGTGCTACCCGGCCTGCTGAAAATCAGCACCGTGCGCAAGCCGGCGGTCAAGGCGCGCAAGGGGATCAATCCCTTCACCAAGGAAGAAGTGACGTTCAAGGCCAAGCCCGCTTCAACCGCGGTGAAAGTGCGACCCTTGAAGAAGCTCAAGGACATGGCAGTCTAAGCGAACGCCAAGTTATTGTTATTCAAACGAACAAGCCCTTCCGGAGAACCGGAAGGGCTTGTTCGTTTGAGTGAAGTGCGGCGGCGGCATCAAGAGCCACCCACAGGGAACATTCCAGATCTGGCTTCAGCAAGCACCCCTGGAATGAGGTGCTTGCTGTGCCGGTTGATTGTTAGCGACCGCCATCAGGGAGTCTGGGATTCATCTGGCGGTCGTGGCAGAGGGCGGCGGCACGCTGCCAGAGGCGACGGCTGGCTGGCCCTCGGCAGACATCACCACGCGGAACCCGACGTTGTACACTGCCTGCCATGGCCGGTAGGGCAAGCGCGTGGCGGAGCCGGCGTGAAGCGGCCGGTCAAACCATGAGCCACCGCGAACGGTTTTCATGGCGTCGGATTTGCCATCGTTGCGGCCATCGGTCTCCACATACGGATAGGGGCGGTACGAGGTAAGCGTCCACTCGGCGGCGTTGCCATGCATGTCCTTGAGACCAAAGGCATTTGGCTGATAGCGGCCGACGTCGGCGGTCACTCCGCAGCCGTCGTTGAAGCGGCGGTCCCTGGGGTGCCACGGCGGAGCATCGCCGCGATCCAATTGGTTGAGCGAGGCATCGGCCAGATTGGCGAACTTGGAGAAATCCGTGTCGCGATTGCCATAAGAGAACGGTGTCTCGGTGCCAGCGCGGCAGGCCCATTCCCATTGCGATTCAGTGGGCAGGGTGAATTTTTTACCGGTTTTTTGTGACAGCCATTTGCAGAATTCCATGGCTTCGTTCCAAGTGACGCGCACCACTGGTTGGTTAGGGTTATTGATTGATATGCCGCGTTCGCCCTGATCCTTGCCGGTCATGCTGATCACACCGCTATCATGCTTGGTATCGAAAGCGGCGTATTGGGCATTGGTTATCTCGGTGGCACCCAGATAGAACGGCTTGTCGATCTTGACTTTGGCAACCGGGACTTCATCAGCCTCGCCGGCGGCGTCACCCATGACAAATTCGCCAGCCGGGATCAAGGCCAGATCCAATACCTTGGCCTCTGCCAGTTCGATCTTAAGAGTGGGTGGAAGCTTGGTGGCGGCTTGGCGTTTGGCGGCCTCAGCGGCATCAAACGGCCAACCGGCGATGCGGATGTCCTGCGGCTGGCGCGGCGGCAGCGGTGCCGGAGCAATGAACTTGATAGGCTCCTTATTGGCAGGTTCTGGAATAGCTTCCGGATCCCCGCAGCGGTTGGCGTATTTTGCAAGCATGTCAACGCGTCGTTGCATCACTGGCCGGGCACCATTGACGTGCTCGGTCCAAGTGCCGTGGTCGGGCACGTTGAGGTCGATCCAAGTGATGAGGCGATCCCAAGCCTCGGCATCGAGCTTCACGTTGTAATGGCCGCGCTTAAGCATCTGCATCAGTTCGCTGGTATCGACGTGATACTCCAAGGGTTTCTGCAGATGATAGTCGCTTTCCGGTCCAGGTCGGCGCACAAACGGATGCAACGCGATGTAGGATTTGGTGAAGTTCCGCTCGCCGTTGTCTTTCTTGGCGGTAAAATCCGCCACTGCCTGACCGTTGACCGGCTGCGCGCCTTCCTTGTGGCAACCCACACAGTATTTGTCTAACACCGGTTGCACTTCGCGTTTGAAATCGAACCCGCGAGCCGGGCCATACCACGGGGTGATGGGAGAGGCCGGCCGCTGGCTGGCGATCGTGGGCTTGCTCGGTGGGATGGCATTCTGGGTGTCGTGGCAACCAATGCATGAGAAACTCTCACCTGGCATCGCCGTGTACCAACTGCGCATCAACTGGATCGCCTTGCCTTCTGCGTCTAACGGTTGAACCGCAATCGGCGTGTTGGCCGGCACCTTGAAGCTGGCCGAGCCGTCGGCCTCCACTGGCACTGTGCCGAGGATCCGATGGACGTCCCATGGGCCGTCGATGCCAACATTGATGTGGCCGCCCATGCCCTGATAGGCAAAGTGCGGTTCATAGAGGCGCATCTTCTTGACGGTGCCGCGCGGCACATCCTTGAGCCCAGGGCCCTGATAGATATCTGCCAGATAGACGGTGGCATCTGTTTTGGTCAGATCGACGCGATCGGGAATGACCGGTGGGCGGGTGGACTTGCGCAGTGGGATGGGTTCAAACATGACAAAGCCGTCCTGCTCTTTGATGAGGGTCATGTTGTCGAATACGTCCACAAGATAGACGCCCCATTTGGCGCCTTGCGTGAGTTGGCTGGAGACCAGGAAGTACTTGTCACTGAGCGGATAGGGATGCAGGAACTTCGGCCATGAACCATCGCAAAGGCCGTCTGCGATGATGGGTTTGACTTCCTGGCCTGCACCGGGGATGCGTTGCACCACACCATCAGCCTCAAAGCGGCCCTTGGCGGGGTCGAACAAAATTAGTTCGCCCATGCGTGGCACGCCGTGGTGGCCGGAGATGACGGAGATGAGTTTGGTTGGATGGTTAGGTACGGGCTTGGCATAGAAAAACGAGTTAGGCCAATAGGAATTACTACCGTAGTAGGACATTTGGCCGGAGCCGTCCGGGTTCATGCGGAAGAGGATGCGGGTGAAGTAATGCGGGGTGTCTGAGTATTCCCAGCGGGTGTAGAGGACGGTGCCATCGTTGAGCACGGTTGGGCACCAATCCTGGTCCTGATCGAAGCACAACTGGCGGATGCCTGTGCCATCGGCATTCATTTTGCAGATATTGGCGACTGCATCGCCGCCGCCGACACAAGGCACGCCTTGGAATCCGCGGGTGGAGGTGAAAAGGATTTGGCCGCTGGGCAGATAGCAAGGCTCGAAATTGTCCACATCAGGTTCATCGCCGGGGGTCACTTGGCGCAGTCCGCTGCCGTCTGCCTTAATTTCCCAGACCTGCCAGCGGTCATTTTTGCCGGGCATGGAGAACAGCAATTTGTCGCCGCCGAAATCGAGTTTCATGTCGCCCACGAAGCCATGGTTTTCGGGCTTCAGGAGGGTGGTGAGAGTGCCCTGCGGGCCGATAGGCGAGAGCACGTCGATTTCGTTATCGCACTGTTTGCTAATGGCTGCGTTGGATTGCCAGTTTTGCGGGAGTTCGAGGTTGTTAGCGCTGCGTTTGACCAGCAGCATTTTATCGAAATCGATCACGGGGTTGGCGAGCAATGCATCGCGCTGGAAGGTGGCAAACGTGTTAGCCAGTTCCTGGATGCGTTGTTTGGCCCCCTGATCACCCCCAGCCAAGGCGGTTTCCGCATCCTTGATGGATTTTTCCAACTCGGCGAGACGGGCTAACAACTCCTTGCCCTTGGGGAATTTGGCACCGTTGGTGGCGACCATATCTTCGAGCGCGTCGCGGGTGGTTGGCACGCCACGCAGCGCCGGAAACTCCTTGGCGCTGGCAGGCGCAAGGCGGGTCTGGCTGGCCCCAAGTGCAAAGTAGAACCCATGACTGCCGCTTTGATTGTGGATTTTGAGCAGCAACTTGTTTTCGCCAGCTTGGAGGTCGAGGATCAGGATGGCACTATCCGGTGAGACGCCGCGAGCGACGTCTTGCGAGAGGAGTTTTTTGGCGTTGAGCCAAACTTCCAGACCATCATCGCTGCCGAGACTCACCGACGCTTGGGCCGGCTTCTCGACCGTGAGCGTTCGGAAGAGATACGTCGAGACCCGCCCGTCAGCGGGCAATTCCTGGGCCTTGCCGTCGCTCCATTCAGGATGTGCCGTCCACAGGGCCTTGCCGTCCGCAGCTTTGGCAGCCAGGTCAATCCCCTTTTCCGGGAAGAACACATCACCAAATGCCTGAGCCTTCAAGGGGCCTGTTGTGTGCCACGGTCCGAGCTTCACCTGTGACGTTGCCGCCAACAAGTTGCTGCTGGCTGCCGCAGTTCCGATCAAAGCCAACACAGCGGCCTTGCCAATCATCGATTTCAAGTTTTTCATAAGCAATTCTCTAGCAAACACGTTCTATTTGGAAAGGAAACACTTCCGAAGCGGTGCTCCGGAAGCTCTCCATACAAATTCAGCAACAATACTGGATCAGCTTCTCACCTAACCGTCAAAGCAGGTGTTTGGCAGGGAGCGTTGTAGTATTCCAACAGCTCGTCATCCATTTTGGCGGCGAACATTTGGAAACCGGCCATTTCCTGCACGGTGAGCCATTCGCCGCAATGAGATGCGGCAATGTTGATGCCCTGGGTATCGAGGTACTTTTTGCAGCCGCGCAACACGATATACATCTCCATGAGGGTTGTGGCACCAGCACCGTTGATAACTAACAGAAGACGGTCTCCCGCCTTGGCTTTGACCGCCGCAACCAGCCGCGAACACATCAACTCGGCCGTCTGGTCGGCACTGAGGATTTTGCTAGGACCGGTGCCGGCTTCGCCGTGCTGGCCCATGCCGATTTCCATTTCATCCTCAGCGAGTTCGAAGATGGTCTGGCCGCTGGCCGGATGGGTGGCGGTGCGCATGGCCACTGCCAAGGTGGCCATGTTATCATTGAAGCGGCTGGCGATGGCATACACCTCGTCGAGGCTTTTGCCGGCTTCCGCCGCAGCTCCCGCTACCTTGTAGAGCGGGCAGCAGCCGACCAAGCCACGCTTGTCTTCGGCCGCTGCGTCGGCACCCGGTGCAATGTCCTCGTGGGTCACAATTTTCCGATAGAGGATTCCTTCCTGGTCAGCCATGTCGGCGGCCATGTCGGCGCTCATG
This sequence comes from Verrucomicrobiota bacterium, assembly GCA_037141475.1. Classification (GTDB taxonomy): domain Bacteria; phylum Verrucomicrobiota; class Verrucomicrobiia; order Verrucomicrobiales; family Akkermansiaceae; genus Luteolibacter. Next base: position 9,981 of record JBAXCM010000109.1, read on the forward strand.
ACGTCTCCGGCGTGGTTGAGCACGACGAAGAGGATGCCTGCATCGCGCTTGGCGAGGCGCAGGGCTTCCAACACCTTGGGCGGTCCCGGCGCGGCGAAAATGTCACCGACGACGCTGAAATCCAGCGCCCCTTCGCCGACAAAGCCGCTGAGTGCGGGCTCGTGGCCAGCCCCCCCGAGGGTCACGATGGCGACCTTGCTGGCTGGCTTGGGCTTGGCGCGACAGACGATTTTGTCGGACTTGACGGTGACGATATCGCCGTGAGCGATGGCGAACCCCTCAAGGAGCTCTTTGGTGAGGTCCTTGGGGTCGTTGATAAATTTCTTCATGGCCATAATTGAAATTTCAGTGGGGGGTTGCTTACTTGGCAAATTCAAGGAATTCAACCGGCGCGCCGTCATCAAGGATGAAGGCGCAGCGGATGCCTGGCAGCGGCTCGAAGGGTGCCCAGATGACCTCGTGGCCAGCGATGGCCTCTTCCAGATTGTCCACACTGTAGGCCACGTGGGCGGTGGTCTTGAGCACCTCAGGGAACGGGCAACCGGGCTCGGCGCGCGTCCACTCGATGCGATGTGGGCTCTGGGTCGCATCGGTGATGTAGAGTTGGATGCTTTCCAGATAGATCTCGTTAGGCCGGGGCTCGGTCGTCGGGATACCGATGTGATGAAATTCCTTTTTCATGCGGTTCGCGGTGGGTGGATCAATTACAGCTTCACATCGGGATTGGTGAAGACCAAGCCGGCGCCGTCATGGAAGCTGGCGTATTCGGCGACGATGGCACCGGATGGGCCACCCATCATGAAGTGTTTGGCGGTGAGGCGGTTGAGCGCGAGGATGTCGCCGGCTTTCACCTCGGTGCATTTCTTCACAGTGATAAACTTCTCTTGGCTCTTGGGCAGGACCACCCCGGCCGGGATGTCACCGCCGGTCTCGCCGAAGCAATAAATGCTGCCATGACGCGGATGCCAGCTTTCCATTTTGGCTTTGCCCTTGTCCGTCTCGGTGTGGCCGTGCTCGACGATCATCTGGCCCGGCAGGAGGAATATCT
>JBAXCM010000110.1:0-10938 GCA_037141475.1 Verrucomicrobiota bacterium
GGTCGATTCCCGTTCGACCTCCCCTTCCGGCCCGATTAGCAGCGGATGCTCAGGCACGGCCGCGCCGTCCATCAACTGATGCAACAGCTTCATCGCCTCGAAGCCAACCGTCTCGGCGGCCGTCCGAATGCTTGAGAGCGTCGGGTTTTGACAGCGGGAGATCGGCCAATCACCGGAACCGAGCACCGCCACTTGGCCTGGCACGTCAAGGCCCAGTTCCTGGCACATGCAGCAGACGACCCAGGCTTGGCAGTCGTTGAGGGCAAAGACGGCGAGCGGCTTGGGTGCCTCGCGAAGCAGGCGGGCCAAGCCTTCCTCGCTGCGGATCCGCTCGAGGTCTTCCTGCACGCCATCCGGGCGGAAGCTCAGGTCGTAGGCCAATGCCGCGCGGTGATGATGCGCCGCCAGCACCCGGTTAAACGCCTGATGATGGCCGGCCATAGCTGTTGAATCGACGGCCACCGTGCCGATGAAGGCAAAATGCTCGAAACCGCGGCGAATAAAATATTCCGCAGCACACGTCATCACTGCAGAAAAGTCGGTGGTCACCACCGGCAACTGAGGATGGCACCAATCCCACACCAAACTGACCGCCGGCACCCCCCCGCGTTTGATCCAACGCATCGCGTCGTCTGGGGGCTCGTCCTCACGCAGCCCGAAGGCGAGGATCATCCCGTCGGCCTTGCCCTGCCATGACGGTGCGGGTGCCAACTCGTCCATGCGCAGGTCCTGCTTAAAGCTGAAGTCACGGAACGCCAGTTCTGGCGTCGCCGTCACATAGCGCAACGCTCCGTCCACCCAGCGGCTGGCACTTGCCTGCCACGCCGCCGCGCAGAATCCCACCGTCCGTTTCAACCCATGCTTCGTCATCCATTCTTAAGCGCCACCTCGGCGCGTGCGGATGATCCATCACCGGCACCGCTTGTCGAGTGTCAATCTGCCAAAAAATCGAGAATTTTCTGCCAAAAAACCCATGGTCGGCCCTTGGTATCATTGTTTGTGTGAACCGATACATTGCCAACAGACAGGCCCCGGCATATCGAAGAAATTCTGCCGTCTGAAGGTCCTGCCATAAGATCATCCCTTTCCGGAGTGATGACGGTGTCGGTTACATTTCGGTGGCTCTGGCGTCCTGGGTGCCACCTGAAAAATTCACCCCTTGATAAATTTTTCGAAATGCGCTTGGAGCTGCGCCCGATACCCGCTAAACAGAGCGTAAGGCACAACTAACCACCATTCCACCCTAGATCCAACAGGTATATGAAATCCCAAACTCGTCGTGAATTTGCCAAACTCACCTTGGCCGCCCTGCCTGCCGCAGGTTTGCTATCCGTCATGAACCGGCTGAGTGCCGCCGACGCGCCAGCCCCAGCGGCGGCAATTCCGAAGTCGCCCGGCGTGAGACTCGGCCTCAATGTCCCTTACAGTTTCGGCAATCCGCTCATGAGTGGCGACGAGATCCTCAAGAATTGTGTCGAACTCGGCCTCACGGGTGTTGAGTTGAGAACCCAACCCGTGGAGGCATTTTTAGGCGCGCCCGCCAAAGCCGAGAAACTCGCCGAGTGGCGCAAATCGGTTTCTCTTGAGCGGGTAAAGGACTTTCGCCAGAAGTATGAAGCAGCCGGCGTGCCCATCGAGATCGTCAAAGTGGACGGACTTTTCAAGATGGCGGATGAAGAGTTGGATTATGTTTTCGGCTTGGCCAAGGCGCTTGGCGGCCGGGCCATTTCCTCGGAGATCTCCCTGCAGGATGCCGACCTCAAACGCCTCGGAGGCTTTGCCGACAAACATCAGTTCATGGTCGCATATCACGGCCACGCCGCCACAACCCCGGCACACTGGGAAAAAGCATTCACGTTCGCCAAGTTCCACGGGGCAAACGTGGACCTCGGGCATTTCGTTGCCGGTAACAATATGTCTCCGGTGCCCTTCATCAAACAGTACCACGAGCGCATCTCCCACGTCCATGTCAAGGACCGCAAACTGAAAAATGGACCTAACACCCCATTCGGCGAGGGCGATACCCCCATCGTCGAGGTCCTGCGCCTGATCCGCGACAACCAATGGAATATCCAGGCAACCCTCGAATTCGAATACCAGGTGCCCGCCGGTTCCACCCGCATGGCTGAACTCGCCCGCGCCGTTAAATTCTGCCGCGACGCCCTCGCCTAACCCCATAACCGAAATGACGACCTCAAACCGAGGTCGTCACGGGATGGCTCAACTTGGGCTGCAAACCAGATCCGTTCCATCTCTGCGCGTGGCTAACCTGCAGCGTGGATATCTTGATCTTGATATTATGAAAGAGATCGAAGTTCTACCAGACCCAACTCGGGGGTTGCCCATTGCCACTGCCACCGAGCGAAGAGCAACGGCGGATCGTGGCCAAAGTCGATCAACTGATGGCCTTGGTGGATGAGTTGGAAACGCAGCTCGCCGCCTCCCGTGCCACCACCAAGAATCTGCTAGAAGCCCTGGTGGCTGAACTGACCCGGTGACGCCCACACATGATTGGTGGAAACATGGCACCCGGATCCGCAACTTGCTCTGGAATCCTTACGGCAACAGGTGGAGGCGAGGGGAGTCGAACCCCTGTCCGGAACGCCATCAACACGGGCATCTACACGTTTAGCGTGAGATCTGGGATTTCGGACTGGCTGGGCTCTCACGCCGCGTTGCTGGTCCTAGGAACCTGTTGGATCTCGGCGAGAAGCCCGGTTACCCGACCTCAAGCCCAGCCTGCTAAGGTGTCGTCATCCCCCGCAGCAGGTGTCAGGGTTCAGACGTGGCAGTCAATTAAGCAGCCAGTGCGAGCTCGTTAGAGTTTGCATTTGTTTGTTTTGAGCGGCTTTTAAGGAGGCCAGCCGATCAACCTCCACGTGCAGCCAGCGCATCAGACATTCCGTCGAAACCAGAACGCCCCCTGTGCCAGAGGAGGGGAGGATGGCGCTGGCCAGCGGAGAAGCAAGCGTAAATTTTTCAAAATTATGGGATTGCATTCGAAGGGGTGATTTCCTAGCCTAGGGAATGAAGTTTAAGGAAAGGGGAGGGCTGGAGTGCCGTTCCGATGCGTTGTTGCGCATCGCCTTTTTGGGCAATTACCTGCCGCGGCTGTGTGGGATTGCAACCTTCACTCATGACCTGTGCGAAGCGGTGGCGTGTGCGGCTCCCTACTCAGATTGCTTTGCGGGAGCGATCAATGATCGGGTGGAGGGCTACGCCTACCCACCCCGGGTCCACTTTGAATTGCAGGAGAAGGATTTGAATTACTACCGGCGGGCCGCGGATTTTCTGAATTTCAACAATGCAGACGTGCTGAGTGTGCAGCATGAGTTTGGGATTTACGGGGGAGCGGCGGGCAGTCATCTGCTGACCTTGCTCAAGGAGGTGCGGATGCCGGTGGTCACCACGCTGCACACGGTATTGGACAAGCCGAATGCGGCGCAGCACCAGGTGATGGCGGAGTTGGTGGAGCGCAGCGACCGGGTGGTGGTGATGGCCCGCAAGGGGGCTGAGATATTGCGTGAGACCTACGGGGTGGCGGAGTCCAAAGTGGACATCATACCGCACGGGATTCCGGATTTTGGGTTCATTGAATCGGGGTTTTTCAAGGGGCAATTCGGGGTGGCCGGCTGCAAGGTGCTGTTGACCTTTGGATTGCTCAGCCCGGGGAAAGGCATTGAGCATGTGATTGAGGCGCTGCCCGAGATTGTGAGTCGGCACCCGAAGGTGGTGTACTTGGTGCTGGGTGCCACGCATCCGCAGCTTCTGGCACGCGAGGGCGAACGCTACCGGTTGAGCTTGGAACGTCTCGCCGCAGACATTCAAGTGCGCCAACACGTCATTTTTTACAACCGGTTTTTTTCAGCTGACGACCTCAAGGAATTCATTGGGGCGACTGATATTTATCTGACGCCGTATCTGAACGAGGCACAAATCACCTCAGGCACTCTCGCCTACGTTTTTGGTGCCGGCAAGGTGGTGGTGTCCACACCGTACTGGCACGCGCAGGAATTGTTAGCTGATGGGCGCGGCGTGCTGGTGCCTTTCCGCAACCCAGGTGCCATCGCCACGGCGGTGTGCGGGTTGCTGGAGGATGCGCCACGCATGCAAAAAATCCGTCAGGATGCCTACGCGGTGGGTCGCGGGATGGTCTGGCCCGTGGTGGCCCGGCAGTATCTGAAATCCTTCCAGCATGCCCGTGCTGATCGCCGGGCCACTCCGCGCGCAGCCTTTGCTGAATGGACGTTGGGCAGTCGGCCCTATCAATTGCCGCCGTTGCGCCTCGATCACTTGGTGCGCATGAGCGACGGCACGGGCGTCTTCCAGCATGCGATTTTCAATGTGCCTAACTTCCACCACGGATATTGCACCGACGACAACGCCCGTGCCTTCATCTTGTGCAACCTGCTAGACGAGCTGGGTGACCCATTGCCTGCAGAAACTCTCGGAAGCCTGGCCACCAGTTACCTTGCCTTTCTTACTGCGGCGTTTGATGGCGCCAGCGGGCGCTTTCGCAATTTCATGAGTTTCACCCGCCAGTGGCTTGACGAGAACGGCAGTGAAGACAGCCATGGTCGGGCGCTGTGGGCAGTGGGCACAGGCGTGAGTCGTTCGCGCAATGAGGGGCACCGCAAGCTTGCCACACAACTCTTTGAGCAAGGGCTGCCGGCGGTGGCATCATTCAGCTCACCGAGAGCCTGGAGTTTCACCTTGCTGGGCATCCACGAGTATTTGCAGAGATTTCCCGATGAGGCCAAGGCGCTGGCCATGCGCGAGGTGCTGACTGATAAACTGGTCCACCTGTGGCATGCCTGTGCAACGGACACCTGGCCGTGGTTTGAACCGATTGTGGCGTATGACAACGCGCGGCTTTGCCAGGCGCTCATCCTCAGCGGGCAGTGGCAGGGACACGGTGAAGCTCTGAGCATCGGCCTCAAATCCCTGCGTTGGCTCGCGTCCATCCAAGAAACTCCCGCCGGGCACTTCCGCCCCATCGGCAGCCACGGGTTCTATCACCGGGACGGTGCCCGGGCCGATTTCGACCAGCAACCGCTGGAAGCTCAAGCGATGGTCGCGGCCTGCCTTGAGGCGTTTCGAGCCACCCAGAATCCGACGTGGTCACGCGAGGCTCGGTGTGCATTTGAGTGGTTTTTGGGGCGTAACGATCTAGGAGTGCCGCTCTATGACCCGGGTACCGGCGGCTGTCGGGACGGGTTGCACCCGGACCGTGCGAACGAGAACCAGGGGGCGGAGTCATTGCTGGCGTTTCACCTTGCGCTGGCCGAAATGACGTTTGCCGAGCATCAAATGACACTGCCGTCCCCAACCTCCTCATGAAGCCAATCCGCATCCGCCGCCATGATCTGACGCTTCTGCCAGAATGCATGCGAGTGATCATCCGCCCGTTCATTCCATCCGAAACTCAGCGTATCACCACCATCATTGGCCGTGCCCTGGCTCTCACGGAAGAGGAAGTCGCCCGCGAACTGCGCGGAGTCTGCCACGAATTCGATGACCGGCATTTTGACATCGAGTCCTTGCTCCAGGCACACTTCGAAAAAGTCCAGCATCACGTGTTCACACAACGGGCCCTCTCGCACGAACGCCAACTGCTTATCGGTGCCCTGTTTTCCGGGGAATACGCCTTGGAAAGTGCAGCCATTTTTAATCCTTCGATCGTGCCTCATCCGGATCAGAGCGGGGTGCCTGACGGCGCTCTGCGATTTGTCATGAGCTTGCGTGCCACTGGTGAAGGGCACATATCATCCATCGAGTTTCGGGCTGGCCTCATTGGGGCGGATGGCAACATCACGCTTGAGCCGGTATCGCGCTTTGTTACCGAACCGGAAGTCATCCTTAATCCAAGTTATAGCAAGAAGCGCTTCATCACCAAGTTGCGTGAGATGGGTTTCAATGACGCCGACGTAGTCATTGTGATGGCCCCGCTGGCGGATAGTTTCACGCGCAGTGAGTTGAACCAATGCTTCAACCTCGTGCTGCGCGGATCCCACCCGGTTTCGCGCGACCTTCGCCGCACCCTGGAGTGCCTGCAATGGCTGGCCGACTCGAATTACGAGCTGGTCTTTCCGGAAGAGTTGTCGATGAGTGAACGGATCATCTTTCCTGTCTCATCCAACGAAACCAACGGCATCGAAGACGCCCGATTCGTCCGCTTTTCGGAAGTTGACGGCTCGGTGATGTATTACGCGACTTACACGGCATACAACGGACGGGTGATTCTTCCGCAGCTCATTGAGACGGAGGATTTCCTGCATTTCCGCATTCTAACGTTGAATGGCAGCGCGGTGCAGAACAAAGGCATGGCTTTATTTCCGCGGCGAATCGGCGGACGTTACGCCATGCTTTCGCGACAGGATGACGAAAACCTTTTCATCATGTTTTCGGCCAGCCCGCATCATTGGACCGACCCACAATTGATCCTGCGCCCGGCGGAAATCTGGGAGTCGGTGAAAATCGGCAACTGCGGCTCACCTATTGAAACGGAAGCCGGGTGGCTCGTCATCACCCACGGGGTTGGCCCCATGCGCAAGTATTGCATCGGCGCCGCGCTGCTGGATTTGGCAGATCCGACCCACGTCATCGGGCGCTTGAGTGCGCCGCTGCTTTCCGCTGAAGGGCAGGAGCGCGAAGGCTACGTGCCCAACGTGGTTTACAGTTGCGGAGCGCTCGTCCACGGCCGGGAACTCATCCTGCCATTCGCATTAAGCGATCGCGCATCGGCCATCGCCAGCCTGTCACTGGATGAGTTGTTAGCCGCCTTGTTGGACGCATAGGCGCGCCAGGAAAGTGGCTCGGCACCACGGATCCCAGGACTAGCTTGGTTCAGGTTCCTTGTGCTGGTTTTTGCGCAAGGCGGAGGGGCTGCTGCCGTGGAGCATCCGCACGGCCCGCTCAAGCTGGTGGTGGCAGGAGAACCCGCATTCCTCGATGATTTGCTTCATCGGCAGGGTGGTTTTGCGGATGAGTTCCACGGCGCGCTGGCTGCGTTGTTCGCGGATGATTTCCGCAACTCCGCGGCGCAGCGCTTTGTGAAAGCGGATCTGGATCATGCGCAGCGAGCAGCCATAGGCTTGGGCCAGGGCGTCTGGTGTGTAGGCTACGTCAAAGGCATGCTTGCGGATGTGTTCGAGCATATTGCCGACGAGAGGATCGGACGTGACGATCTGGTTAGAACTTTCGCGCAGCACCAATTCGCATTCGGCGATGAACGTGGGCTGGTCTGCGGAGACGGGTTTGCCGGCGAACAAGCGGTCGAGCAGGCGAGCGGCGGCAAACCCCTGGCTTTCGTAGGCGGGCACCAGGCAGGTCATGGGCACCTTGGTGACGAGGCCGTTGAGGGCGTCCTCGGTTTCGGCCGCCATGCCGATATGGGCAGGGATGGAGAGTTTGCGTTCATCGACCATTTCCATGAATTGCATGGCTGGTTCGCCGTATGCCACAAACAACGCGACGGGTTCGGGATCCTGCCTCAGGTAGTCAATCAGAGCCGGGCCCATCTCCCAAAACCGGTCCCAATAGTTTGACGAGCGCCGCCGATATGCCAGACGCAGGGCCTTCCAAGTGGCGGCTTGATCGGGGAAAAAGCACTCAAGTTTCAGGCCGTGGGCATCTGCCACTTGTTGCATGCCGCCGAAGTGGGTGCGCCCGGCGTTGGCGGTTTCGTCGGACTTTGAGCCCAGATAACAAAGGCGGCGGTAGTTGCGGGCGACGAAGTGGCTGGCGATTTGATGGCCGAAGGACTCGAGATCGGGGAGGACCAAGGGGGAGTTGCCACATGTTTGCGGGAGCGCCCGGAGTCCGACTTTGGGCAATTTGCAGTGGCGGATGTACTCGAGCATGGGGGCATCGAATTCATCGATTTGGAAGACCACGCCATCGGGGTTCCAAGTATTGAGACGCGACAAGGTTTCGCGGTCGATGCGTTGGCAAATCCAGCCGGCTTGCTGGCCATAGCGCATGATGCCGCGCCACTGGCCGAGGCGGCTGAAGCTCGAGATGATGGCGACGCGGCGGCGTTTCATAGGGGACGAAGGATGAGTGAGGCGGGGCCGTGGCCACGTCAATACACGGGTTGGCGCAGGGGTCAAGCAACAACGCAAAATCGTGCTTCGCAAAATAAACATTGGATTCGCGGATTGGCCATTGAAAATTCAAGGAGCTGGGGGCTAATTTCAGCGCGATGTTGCTTTGCAAACCCATCGATTCGGGCATGGCACGTGGCACGCGGTCGCATTGCGGCAGGACGGGGCAGGGGAGTTACGCATTTGCGGCAGGTGGATTTTCGCTGGTCGAGTTGTTAGCGGTGATGGCGATCATCTCGCTGATGATGGCGGTGTCTGGCACGCTGTTTCGGGCTGCGGGATCCCGGGCGGGCGAACCGGCGGCGCGGATGGCGCGCGGCATTGAGTTGGCGCGGGCGCAGGCGGTGGCCAGCAATATCAGTGTGGCCATTCGCTTTCTGCGTGGTGACAGTGGGGAATTGGTGATGCGATTTTTGCGCAAGCGCCCGGGGCAGTCGGCGGATCAGGTAAAGGAATTCCGGCGACCGGAACGCTTTCGGGAGATGAGGATTTCATCGGATCTGCCGTGTCCGCGCACGGCCGCCAATCCGCAGGAATCTCATGCCCTCGCGACAGAGGAATCCTTGGTCATCACCGCCGATGGACAGGTGATGCTTGGCACAGGAACAGACGGATTTCCTGTGGCCGCAGAGCAATTGCTACCCGCCATCCATCTGGGAGTGCAACCCACACGTGCCGGCCAGTTGGTGGCGGCAGATCGGTATGACGTGGCGATTGTACAAATCCAGTGTGCCACGGGCAGTGCCCGCGTCTTGCCACCATGAAATCCGCAACTTCTGGTATGGCAAGGGACAAGCAAATCGGCCGCGCTCCGCTGGGGTCCGGATTCACGTTGGTGGAAGTGGTGGTGAGCCTGGGCATGTTTGCCTTTGCCATCGTGGTCGTGGTGGGGGCGTTGGTGACGGCTGGCCGGGCTACCGGCACCGATGCCAGGCGGGCGCTCGCAGTGAATCTTTTGCACACCTGCTTTCGTGAGTTGGATTGGGTCAAGGCACCCGGCAGCCCACCGTCTCCCACGCTTGGTCTCGCACCGCTGGCTTGGGCCTCCACCCCGGTGCGGTTGCGGCTGTGGTTCGATGCCGATGGCAGCTTGGTTGATTCAGAAAAGAACGCGTTTTTTAAGGCGGATCTAACTGCCACGCGGGATTCCGGGGCAGCGTTGGGGCACCTGCATGGGCGGATTGTTTGGCCGGTGCGCCACGGCATGGGCGGCTTGGCCGGGGACGAGGAACTTTTCACCAGCTTGCTGTTGCCATGAAGACGAGAGCACACACGGCGGGTTTCACGTTGCTCGAACTCATTGTCGTCATGGCGGTGCTGAGTATTTTCCTGATGATCACTGCCGTGGTAAGCCGCGACGCCATCGATATGCATGGTGCCACCCTGTCCCGGCTCCGTACCGAGCGCGATGCAGCCATGCTGATGCGCCAGTTGGAGGCGGATATTGCGCAGCGGATTAACCGGTTAGACGCCCGTATCAGGATTGAAAAACAAGTTGGTAACGACCGGTTGACGCTTTTGACGCAGCGCCAAGGGTATGCGCTGCACGGGATCACGGCGGAGCGGAGGGCCTCGTTGGTGAGTTACCGCATCGAGCACAACAGTCTCCAGCGGGCGGCTAGCGGCTACGGTTTTGGCCCGGGGATGCAGCGCCCGGCTGAGGCTGATGGGACGTTGGCATTGGCGCGGATTCCGGCCGAAGGTCCGTTGGAACCCGACGCCAACGCGTTCCAAGTGATTGCGGCTGGAGTGCTCCGCATGGAATTCTCCTTTGTGGTGCGGGAGGCTGGCAAATCCGTGCTGCGGGCCGCACCGCCAACCGACCAGCAACAGATCCAGGCCGTCATCGCCACGGTCGCCATTGTTGATGCCGAACGCAGCCGCAAGTTCACCCAAGCCCAGTTCGAGCTGATCGCGGCACAATTTCCCGATGCCAGCGACGATGCCGCCCCTCTGGCCCAGTGGCGCGACATTGCTGCCAACCTGACCCGCAGGTTGCCACGTCTGCCGCGCGGCGTGTTGCAACAAGTCCGAGTCTATCAGGGTGTCTGCACTTTGCCTACTGCCAATCCGCTGCCATGATTCGCCTGCCACTCATTTTTTGTAAACGCCGCCGACATCCATCGGGCATGTCTCTGGTGGTGGTGGTCAGCTTGGTTAGCTTGCTTACATTGCTGGCGGTCTCGCTGCTCACCTTGGTCACCCTTAGCCGTCAAACCCATCATTTGGAAAGTGAATCGCGCAAGACCGAGTTGCTGGCTCAAGCGGCGCTTCACGGCGTGATGGCCGACTTGCGCGATGAAATGGAAAAAGGTTCGACTGAAGTGCTGGTGCACAAGCTGGCAGACGGGACGACGAGTCGCCAGTACGACCTGACAAAGAACCGAGGGGGCATGCGGGTCACGGCTGCGTTGGGTGATGGGGCACCGACTGGAGGAGTTCTCATCAAGCAAAGCCAGCCGGACAAACCCTTCCATACCTGGAAAGGCGCGCCAAAGTCGCGGGCATCGGCGGTTTCCACCGCTAGCGGATCCGAGCCGCTGCCGGCGGCGCTGTGGGACCTGCCGCGCTTGCTTGCGCCAAGCGCCACCTTCAACGATACGAGTGCCCCCACCTGGATTTACATGACCCGCGACGGCCAGAACCCGCTGGCATACGCATCGGACATGCGATCCAAGGAAACCTCCGGGGTTGCCAATCCGAAGTATGTGATTGGCCGCTATGCCTACAACCTTTACGATGTTTCGGGACTTCTCGACATCAATGCCGCCGGCCATTCCGCCGCGCATCCCGGTGCCGAGCGCGTCGGCCACAAGGGCTCTCAGGTGATGGC
>JBAXCM010000111.1:0-10929 GCA_037141475.1 Verrucomicrobiota bacterium
GCCATCGGGCAGGAGCGGATGGGGAAAGTGCTTTCTGGGAATGCACGCTTTGGAAGAACGAGTCAGCGTTTTTCGGGGAGGGACCTTCCGCCTACCTGCCGAATTTGAGGTGGTCTTCGGAACTCATTGCCTGAAAATCGATCCAGCGTAAGTCCCAATTGACGGATTGGAGTCCCGGGGACGATTCCCCAGGACTCCGGTGGTCTGCAACCACAGCTTCTCAATTGGCCTGGCCGACAATACGGCCGAACACACAGCCCTTTGAGTTCCATCACCACCAGCGGCAGGCCGTTGAGGTAAATCAAAATGTCCGTTCGCCGCTTGTTAGCCCCCACGATGGTCATTTGGTTCACCCCCAGCCACTCGTTGCGGACGTCCTTCCAATCGACCAACATCGCCCGGTCGTGGATCGTCTCGCCACCGCGCTGGTATTCCACCGGCACCCCGTCAACCCGAAAACTGAAATTCTTTTGTGGCGAAGGTTGACGTGTCGGCACTCTGGCGGCAGATTCCACGTGTTGACCCTGGACTCCCTTCCTCGGCCGCTTGCGGCAGACAGGGACCGGGGTTTCTTTTTGCCCGGATTCAGCTGCCATAGCCCATGCCCTCCAGGTTCTTGTTCACCTTCTTCTCCAGCGCGGCCCGTTTGGCAAAGCGCTCGCGCAGGGCGGCGGCAAGGCGCGGCATCTTGTCCTCAAATGCTTCGTCGTCCTCCTCCACATCCTCCGCGCCGACATAGCGGCCGGGGGTGAGGACATGACCGTGGGCGCGGATTTCCTCGATGCTGGCGGATTTGCAGAAGCCGGAAACATCCTCGTAGCCCTTGCCCTGGCGCCACGCGTGGTAGGTGTCGGAAAGTTTGGCGATGTCCTCGGGGGATAGATTCTTGTTCGTCCGGTTGGCCGAAGGGGACTTGAAGAACAATGTCGTCAGCAACCTCGCCTCCAGTTGGGCCCGCGAGGATTTTGACGCCGTCGGTAAATGGCTCGACACCCTGCCCGACGGCCAAGCCCGTGACATGGGTGTCTCGTCGATGGTCTATGCCATAGACGCGCCGCTACAAGTCACCGCAGCCATCGTTATAGGCCAACGTCCGCCTTCGCGCTTGCTTTGTCCACGATGCCGATTTGTGATGGCGGGCATGGACCCCTTGGAACGCGCTCGAAACGTCATCGATATGGAAACCGCCGGCCTGCAGCGTATGGCCGAGCACCTCGATGCAGGCTTCGTTGAGGCGGTTGGAATCCTCCATCGAACCCTCGACCAGCGGGGGAAAATCGTGGTGGTGGGCATCGGAAAATCCGGCAACATTGGTCACAAGATCGCGGCCACATTCAATTCCACCGGAGCCACTGCGGTGCTGCTCAATTCCCAGGATGCCCTGCACGGGGATCTGGGCCTGCTCTCCGATGGTGACGCGCTCATCGCCATGTCCTACTCGGGAGAAACCCGCGAATTGTTGGACCTGATGCCCTTCATCAAACGCTTCGAGGTAAGCGTCATCGCTCTAACCGGCAAGCCGGACTCGACGCTGGCGCGGCTCAGCGACGTCACGCTGGACACGTCGGTGGAGCGAGAAGCCTGCCCGCTGAACCTGGCACCGACGAGTTCGTCCACCGCCATGCTGGTGATGGGTGACGCCCTGGCGATGGTGTTGCTGGAAGATCGTGGCTTCACCGAGGAAGACTTCGCCCGCTATCACCCTGGCGGTTCGCTAGGCCGTGCTCTGCTCACCCGTGTGTCCGATATCATGCGCGCCGACGCCGCCTTGCCCACCGTGCCCGAGACCGCCACAGTGCTCGACGCCCTCCAAGCCATGCACCGCGCCCGGGCCGGAGCTTGTCTGATCCTAACTGCCTCTAGGAAACTTGCCGGCATCTTTACCCACGGCGACTTTGCCCGCGCGTTCCAACAAGACCCGTTGTTAGGTGAAAAACCCGTAGCCGCTCTGATGACCCGCAATCCGGTGACCGTCCGCGCCGATGCGCTGGCCGTGGAGGCCATCAGGTCGATCGGCAAAAACCGCATCGACGACATCATCGTGCTTGATGCCGAAGGAAATCCCGTCGGCCTGATCGACACCCAGGATCTCGCCCGGCTCAAGATTGTTTGAAGAAGACACAAGAAACAAGACAGGAGAAAAGATTGGTACTCACCCGCATTTCCTTTGGTTCACCCACCCATGCTCCATCAGCCCATGACTCGTGACGCCCTGCGGCTAGCCGTCATTGGTGGGGGACCGGCTGGATTGCGGGCGGCGGAGGTGGCGGCCGATGCGGGTGCTCAGGTGACCCTGTTTGATGCCAAACCCTCGGTGGGCCGGAAATTTCTCATCGCAGGCAAGGGCGGACTCAATCTCACCCATGCCGAAGACTTGGTGCGCTTCGCCAGCCGTTTCTGCGGCCCCAGTCAACCGGACGACCTCTGGTCTGATATGCTAACCGATTTCGGGCCGGCGGAGATGCGCCAATGGGCGACTGGCTTGGGCATTGAAACATTCCAAGCCAACAGCGGCCGCGTCTATCCGACGGCCATGAGAGCAGCACCGCTATTGCGCCGCTGGGTGCTTCGCTTGCGGGGCCTGGGTGTGCGCTTCGAGATGAACCACCGCTGGACATCACTCACACCGGGCCCACCCTATCAACTTGGATTCGCTAACAAGCCGGGCGCTGCCGCCGATGCGGTGATCCTGGCACTGGGTGGGGCCTCGTGGCCGCAGACAGGTTCGGATGGTGCTTGGAGTGCCATCCTTGGTTCCTTGGGCGTCGCCTGTCATCCATTGGTGGCGGCCAACTGCGGTTGGGAATGCGAGTGGTCTAACGCGTTTCTGGCAACAGCCGAAGGCCACCCCCTCAAAAACCTTCACGTCCGCGCAGGAGATCGCCTCGCCATCGGAGAACTCCTCGTCACCCACTATGGCTTGGAAGGCGGCACTATCTATCAACTCGGCGGCGTCTTGCGGACGATGCCCCGGCCGGCAATTGTCATCGACTTCAAACCCGCCCACAGTCAGACGCAGTTGTTGGATAAAATGCAATCTGTGCGACAAAATTTCCTAACTGAGGCAAGGGTCCGCTGGAAACTCAGCGCGGCGGCCCACGCCATTCTGGCTCGCAAGCAGTGGACCGATGCTTCCGCGTTGGCTCACGAGGCCAAGCACTGCGTCATTGAGTTAAGTGGACCGAGACCTGTGGCAGAGGCAATTTCCTCAGCGGGCGGCGTTTGTTGGAGAGAGTTGGACGCCAACCTGATGCTCAAGAAGTTCCCCGGGGTGTTTGTGGCCGGGGAAATGATTGATTGGGATGCTCCAACCGGCGGATATCTCCTGCAAGGTTGCTTCGCCACCGCCACCCGTGCAGCCCGCGCCGCCTCGGGCAAGGCATCCTATCCAGCGTAGGATGCAGACAGCAGGGACAGCCACATACACGAACGACCCATGCTTCTTCCGCTCAACCAAGTCGCTCATTCCGGGTGGATGATTTGAGGGTGTCCCGCGCTGATCGGGTGCGTTGAACCAGATTAGCTGGCTGCCCTTCACTCCACTTTGCCATTTCATAGAAAATGATTCTTAACAAGTGGGGGTCAGGGGTAAACTCGCCGCCATGAGTCCGCTGCCAGCATGATAACGCCCGCTATTTTCACGAGGCGGTGGTGCCCGATGCGGACGGCACGGCCGGCGGTGTGGATTTTTCCCCATTACTCTGGACACCCATTTATCTTTCATCAACTTTCAGGCGCAGATTCCCGCTGGCGCGGCCTCGCCCGTCGGCAGGCCCTTCGCCCGCCTCCATGCCACCGGCAATGATGCATTCAATCATGAGCACGAAATCCTAAAATGGTAGCGGCATTGCTCCATCCGGATGTGTGGACATGGTTTTATGGTTACGGAAACCTATATCTGGCAGAGTATGTGCTTGCCACCGGAGATAAGTCGATTTTACAGGAACTCAAGCGCACCACGATGGAAGTGGCGTTGGGGCAGCTAGGGGATCGCGAGGCGGCATCATTTTATTCCCGGATGGCCACGGCGGCTTATGATGATCGGGAACACGGGCACTGCGGCATTGTATGGAGCTTGTTGTGAGCACTTCCCGGAGCATCCCGCTGCGGCCCGTTAGCCACTGGCGCATATCCGCGAAGGCATGCAGTTGTGCGTGTCGGTGATGGAAGTTGAACGCTGAAATGAAACAGAAACGCTTGTGCCAGTTGGTGCGCCACGGATTGTTCGGCTATTTCGGTTGATCGATCCTTGGCATATCGATCCGTACTTGCACTTCGGGCACGGGTGGCGTTCACTCCGGCATGACACGCCCCGATGGACGCCAACCTGACCAGCTTCGTAACATTTCCTTCATTCCCAACGTGGCGGCGCATGCCACTGGTTCGGTACTGGTATCTTTTGGCCAGACCCGGGTGATTTGCTCGGCCACCGTGGAAGACGATGTGCCGCGTTGGATGCGGGCGCAGCGGGTGGAGGGCGGTTGGCTCACCGCCGAATATTCGATGTTGCCCTATTCCACTTTGGACCGCAAACCGCGGGACATTTCCCGTGGCAAACTCGACGGCCGCTCATCTGAGATTCAGCGCCTCATCGGACGAGCCCTGCGCGCCGTGATCGATCTGAAAAAAATTGGCCAGCGCACACTCTGGATCGACTGCGACGTCCTACAGGCCGATGGCGGCACCCGCACGGCGTCCATCACCGGTGGCTGCGTCGCGGTGGCCATCGCCTTCAACCGGCTTTTCGCCGAAGGAAAAATCCGCGATTTTCCCCTCAAAAAGCTAGTGGCTGCGGTGTCAGCCGGAGTGGTGAATGGGGCCCCCCTGCTGGATTTGAACTATCTTGAGGACAAGGCCGCAGCTGTGGACTTCAACGTGGTGATGACGGAATCCTCTGAGTATGTGGAGATCCAGGGCAGCGGCGAAGAAGCGGTGTTTTCCGGCGCGGAAATGTCCGCTATGCTAGACCTCTCACGCAACGGCATCGCCCAGCTCATCACCCTCCAAAAGCAAGCCATTCTCGACGCCGAACGCGCCGGCCCGGCCGATCTCGCATCCCTCGCCGCTGCCTTCGGCCAATGACCCCCCTGTTTGCTCAAATCCATGAACACCCGTTGCAGCTCCATGAATCGCCGCAGCTTCCTTGGCCGTGCCGCCGGTGCCGCGGTCGCTGCAACTCTCGCACCGATGATCGTTCCCTCACGCGTCCTTGGCCGGGACGGCTGGCTCGCCCCAAGCGAGCGGATTTGCATGGGCTTCATCGGGCTCGGCGGACAAGGCTCGGGACATTTGTTTGGCGGGAGCTGGACGTATGTGGACGGCGGCTACCTCGGCCGCACCTCGGTCCAGGTGCTAGGTGTGTGCGACGTGTGGCGCAACAAACGCGAAGGTGCCAAACAACGCGTCAATGAGCATTACGCCCACCAATCTGGCCAAACTACCTACCGTTCCTGCGAGGCTTACGCAGATTACCGCGAGATGCTGCAGCGACCGGACATCGACGCGGTGCTCATTGCCACTCCGATTTGGCAGCACGGCGTGCAGGCCACGTTTGCCGCCAAGTGCGGCAAGGATGTCTATTGCGAAAAACCAACCGGTGGCAGCATCGCCGAAGCCAAGGCGATTCGCGATGCAATGCACCGTTACGGCCGGGTGTTTCAGGCCGGTACCCAGCAGCGGTCCGAATACGGCGGCAAATTCCGCCGTGCGGTCCAATTGGTGCGAGGCGGTAAAATCGGCAAACTCCAACAGGTGTATGCTTGTTGCGACGGTGGAATGGTGTTGATGAGCCAGCGCCAAACCGATGGCAAAGAAAATCCTGACTTGTTCTGGGACCCGATGCTCGGACCGTGTCCATGGGCACCTCCCCACAGCAGTGGTTGGGCCGCGCACGACTTCAGTGCTGGCGGCATCAACTGGGGCCAACACCATTATGACATCGTTCAATGGGGCTTGGATGGCGACCTCACCGGCCCAACCGAAATCAAGGGCAAACGGCTGACCTATGCCAATGGCGTGGAGGTGATCGCCGGTGCGCCGCCTGATCCCACCTTGGGCATCCCCGGCCAACAGTCAAACTTGAGCCAAGGCGGCGTCGTGTTTGTCGGAAGCGATGGGCAAATTGCCGTGGACCGCGATTTCATCATCTCGAATCCCCCGCAACTGGTTCGTGAGCCAGTCCGGCCCGACGATGCTCAAGTACTCACGTCTCTGAGCCACAGCGGCAATTTCCTCGATTGCGTCCGCACCCGCCAACACCCCATCTGCCATGAAGAGACGGCCTGCCGCGCCGCCACCCTGACGATGCTGGCCTACATCGGCACCCAATTTCCCGATCGCACGCTGCACTGGGATCCAGTGGCCGAACACTTCACCCATGACGACGATGCCAAACGCATGCTCACCCAAGCATACCGCGCACCCTATATCTTGGTTTGAGACTCATCTAACACACCAGCCTCATGCAATGCCTCCTTCCGCGTAGTCCGAGCCTTGTGGCACTTTGTTCACTCGCCCTTGCCCTCGCCCCGGCCGTCACCGCCGCCACACCGCCCCCGGATTTGTCGGCCGAGATACCATCACAAGCGGCCCGTGAGGCCTTGCAGAACAGGCCCCATCCGGCGGCGGGCCAAGCCCTGCGCGACGCGCTGGTCAGCAGCACCGGCCCCACCCGGGCCGGCATTCTCGATTCATTAGCTATCCGGCGCGAGGCAGAATCAGTGGCGGCCATCGCCCCTTACACCCGCGATGCCGACCCACTGGTGGCCGAGGCGGCGATCGCTGCGCTGGGTAAAATCGGCGGAGCTCAGGCCGTGGCGGCCTTGCGGGCGGCACAGGCCGGAATGGCGGCCGCACACCAAGCAACCCTCGCTAACAGCTTGCTCACTTGCGCCGAACAACTGCGCAGGGCCGGTGATTCCGCTGCGGCTCAGGCCCTGTTCGCCGACATCTACACCGGCAGCACCGATGACGCAGTTAGAGCCGGGGCCTATCGGGGAAGGATCCTAACGGATCAAGCAGGGCCTGGCCGACTCATCGCGGCGGGTCTAGCCGGAAACGATCGCGGGGCCTTGCTGGCATCATTGCAACTGGGCGGAGAATTGCCGGGGGACGACGTCACCCATGGGCTGACGAATGCCCTGAAATCTTCACCACCCGGCATTCAGGCCGCCTTGATCGCCGCCTTGGTGCAACGCCAAGCAACACAAGCCGTCACGGCCATGGCGGCATTGCTGCAAAGCCCTGACCCGGAATTGCGGATGACGACCCGCGAAGCGTTAGGAATACTCGGCGACGCCAAATCGATTCCCTGCATGATCGACGGCGCGGAGCGGGCGAGCGCCGATGAACTGAAGAGCATTTGCCGCGCACTTTGTCGGTTGCGCGGCCCGGAAATCAGTGCGGCGTTACTCGCGCTGTTGCCCAATGCAACCCCGGCACAACAAGATTTATTGTTAGAATCAATTGCTAGCCGTTTCGATGTCCAGGCCGGACCGGGTTTGTTAGTTTTAGCCACAAGCACCGGCGAGGAGCTACGTCTCAAGCTGTTCAAGGCGCTGGAATTCCTCGGCGACGATGCGCAGGCTGGCGAACTCATCAGGCTTCTCAAGGCGGCGAAATCGGCAGGCGAGTGTTCCCAACTGGAAAAGACGCTGGTGGCCATCGCACTGCGCAGCGGCAACAAAGAGGCGCTTGCCAAACCCGTGCTGGCGGCGCTGGACGGCGCGAGTGGCGCACCCAGGATTGCCTTGTTCAATGTCTCCGCCCGCCTATCCGGCAGAGATCTCCGCCAGACACTGCAGGCCGCACTGGCAGACTCCGATGACGCCGTCCAAGATGCCGCCATGCGTGCATTGAGTTCACTCGACGACGTTGCGGCATGGCCTCTCCTGGCCACACTGGCCAAAAACTCTCCCAAGCTCACTCATCGGGTGTTGGCATATCGGGGTTGCATCCGCTTGGCCGATGCAAAGGAAACTTCCCCGCAAGACCGCTTGCAGATTTTGCGTGAAATTGCCCCTTTGGCTAACCGGACCGAGGAGAAATTGCTGTTTTGCGCCAGCATAGTAGGATCTAACAGCTTTGAACACTTGGCGCTGCTTGCGCCGCTGCTGCGGGATGAAGCAGTGAAAAGTGTGGCTCACGACGCCTATTGGGGAATGATCCGAAACTTGGCCTTTGACCCGGATCACACACGAGCCATATCCGGTTTGCAGGGATTGCTTGAAGTCGCCGATGGCGACAGGAAAGCCGAAGTGGAAAAATTGCTAGGAGAGGTGCAGGCCAAGATCAACGCGAAATAGTCCGATCACCGCCCAACCACCGCGTCGTCAAACCTCCAGCGTCGCGCTGAACAGGGCCTCGCGATAGCCCATCACCTGTGGAGGGGGTGGCAAGCGCAAGTGCCGCAAACCGGCGACCAGGCACGCAACCGGGTTGCGGCGAGGCGAACAGCCGTTCAGTACCGGGCCGATGGGATGGTGGTTTTTAACCACAATCCACCCCCTTCGCTACGCGGTTTACTACGCTGTGTTGTAACTCGTTGGAATTACTTGTGCTTACGGCGAGCCATTACAAGCCTATAAAGATTCCGAGGCGGTTCCTGAGCTTGACCGCAATTTCCGGGAATTGACCTTGCTCGACTCAGTGGCGCTTTTGAGGTCGAACACTGAGTTCTGAAACTCAGATCACTGCTGCGGGAACTCGACTTGGCGGACGGGGTGAACCACGGGCCAGCTGGCCCGTGTGGCATCGCCGACCAAGCCCATTTGTGGCAGGGGCAGGTCCTGGAAACCTAACTTGTTGAGAGCCGCGGCATCCCGGTATTCCAAGCGTTGCAAGTGCCCTGCCGCATCCCTGACGATCCTGACCCAATCCGCATCCTTGTCAAAGACCACATTGTCGGAAACCCTTTGGAGGTGGCGGATGCTTGGCGAGATATCCTCCCACTTGCCGCCGGCGCTGAGGTTCTTGGAAAACACATTGCGCTTGGGAACCCCAGGATCATCGTCGAGGATGGAAACGAGCGTGGGATACCGGCTGCGCCACAACGCGTTGGTGTAGGGCATGGCACGCAGGTACCTGCGCAGCTCACCTTGGGGATCATCCGTGGCGGGCTTCTGCCAACCCATCCCGCGATCATCGAGGTGGGCCGATTTCCAACAATCGATGAACACATTGTTCGTGACCACGTTATCATCGCCGCCGCCGATGAACACGGATTGCATGCAGCGCTCAAACAGGTTGCCATGGATCGTGTAGCCGCTGTGCTGGTCATCCAGATAAATGGTCATCCCGCCATAACCGGTCGCGCCGAGGATGTCGTGCCAATAGTTATATCGCAAAATGTTGCCGCGCTGCGTCCAATCCCGCCCGACATAAAAGGCCCCCGCATCGCCGCTTTCCTCCACCACATTGTGAACCTCGTTGAATTCAACCAAATGCTCATTGCCGGCTGCCGTAAGCGCCATGTGGGGGCCGTCGTGAACGAGGTTATGGGCGATGCGGTTGCCCACTCCGGCAATACTGATGCCAGGATGATAGGTGCGAGCCCGCCTGGCAAAATGATGAACGTGGTTGTTCTCGGCATTGTGGTTGGCCGGGCTTAAAGTGGTGCGCTCGCCGCCACTCATCGAAATGCCGCCGCAGCCGGTGAACAAGATATCACATCCGCGGACCTCGTGGCGCAGCCCTCCGCTTACCGACACCCCAAGCTGTCCCGTGTTGCGAATCGTGCATCCCACCACCTTGCAATCATTGCCTTGGTTGATTGAAATCGCCGTGCCGCGACATTGCTCGAGAATCAGGTTGCGGAAAGTGACATAAGCCAATCCGTCCGTGAGAACCAAACCATCGGTGATCGAAAACGCCGCAACTGCACCTGCCTTCGGCGGCCAAAAATATAGTTTGCCGTTTCTACGATCTAAATAGTACTCACCCGGACTATCCAACTCGGCGAGCACGTTGGAAATATACCAGCGAATGTCGGCGGGGGTGACGCCAAACACCGCCTTGCTGTTAGGATCGCGCAAAATCGCCTTGCGGGCGGGGTCGAAGCCGACCAGCGGTTCATACATCTCGGCCCAATCAAAGTGCCAGTAGGCCATCACCCAGGGAGCGGCTTCCTCCTTGGTCCAGCGCGCCATGCGATCGGTGTCCACTATTACGGTTTGGTCATCCGTCTTTGCCGTGGCTTTGCGAAATCCTTCGTTAGGCCAGCGCGCCAGCGTCATCGGCTCGTCGTCGCAAAATACCTCGCCCTCGGCCACTGGATAGCCGGGACCAAACCCCCGCAGCGCCATCTTCCCAAAATCCTTGATCCCTTGCTCAGTCAAATCCGCCACTTCAATGTGGCCCCGGGCCTTCTCATCCAATCGCTTCAACACTCCGGAATCCGTCACCGGGTGCCAACCGCCCACGACCTTACCGCCGCTTAGACGAACCTTGCCGCCAGCCTCGGCGATGTAAGTGACAGGGGCGGCCGACGTGCCAGAATCAGCGCTGGTAAACGCCAGCGCTTGCGCCAAAAAATAACTGCCGGAGTGAACGATCACTGTGACCGGTTCGGTGAGTGGCCCGGCCTGCTTGAGTTTACGGATGGCATCGCGCCCGCCGACCAAGCTGGCGAAGGGTTGTTTGAGCGTCCCGGGGTTGCCATCATCGCCAGTGGGCGATACATGCAACTCAAGCGCGGAAAGCGATGTTGCAACTAACAACATGAGCGCCGCCCCGGCCAGCCCATGGGTCATCAACCCGCAAGTCCATGTCAAAACCCGGGCCTGTGCCGCCTGCGGTGATCGAGTCATTCGCGGATTCATGGCTGAAGTATTGCCTGCACCTGTCGGCCTGGCAAGCCGCAATGAAAACCTTCCGATAACCTTCCGATAACCTTCCGATAACCTTCCGATAACCTTCCGATAACCTTCCGAT
>JBAXCM010000112.1:0-10846 GCA_037141475.1 Verrucomicrobiota bacterium
ATCATCGTCGTCACCGAGAGCGGCATGCTCCACCGCCTGCGCAAGGAATGCCCCGGTAAAAACCTCATCGCCGGCCCCACCGAGCGCTGTGCCTGCGCCGATTGCCGCTACATGAAGCTCAATACTTTGCAAAAACTCCGTGACTGCCTGGCCAACCTGCAGCCCCGCGTCGAAATGGAGGAATCCCAGCGTGCCAGGGCCGAACTGCCGCTCCTGCGCATGCTCGAACAGTCACGCTGAATTCGCTCCTAACGAGCCATCACTCCCACTCGATGCTGGCCGGGGGCTTGGTGGACACGTCGTAAAGCACGCGGTTGATGCCTTTGACCTCGTTGAGAATGCGGTTGCTGGTATCGCGCAGGATGGCGTAGGGGAGTTCGACCCAATCGGCGGTCATGGCATCTTCGGAGATGACGGCGCGCAGGGAGATGGCCCATTCGTACGAGCGTTCGTCGCCCTTGACGCCGACGGTTTTGACGGGGATGAGCGCGGCGTAGGCTTGCCAGACTTTGTCATACCACCCGTGGACCTTGAGGCGGGAGATGAAGATAGCATCGCACTCGCGGATGATGCGCAACTTGTCCTCGCGCACCTCGCCGGGACAGCGCACCGCCAGACCGGGGCCAGGGAAGGGATGGCGTTGGAGGATATCGTGGGGAATGCCCAGCGAGGCACCGAGCGCGCGGACCTCATCCTTGAACAACTCGGCGAGCGGTTCCAACACCTTGCCCTGCGCCTGCAGTTCCAGGATGCGGTCCACACGGTTGTGATGGGTCTTGATTTTGGAGGCCTTGGATTTGGCGTTGGACGCGCTTTCAATCACATCCGGATAGAGCGTGCCCTGCGCCAGCATCTCGGCGTCGCCCACCGAATCCCAAAACACATCGATGAACAGGTTGCCGATGATGACGCGCTTTTTCTCGGGATCGTCCACTCCCGCCAGGGCGGTTAGAAAACGTTCCGCGCAATCGACGGTTTCGATAGGTACGCCCATGCGGTGGAAGTTGCTGCGGACTTCCTCGCCCTCGTCCTTACGCATCAGTCCGTGATCGACAAAGATGGCGCGCACATTGGCGCCGGCCTCATGCAACAACACGGCGAGCACCGTGCTATCCACCCCGCCGGACACGCCGCACACGATCCGTTTGCCCGCCACTTGTTGGCGGATCCCTTCGATGATCTCGCGCTTGAAGTCGTCGATGCGGAAGGGCAGCAGGTCCTTGGCATGCAACAGGAAATTGTGCAATATGCGCAAGCCCTCGTGACTGTGGGTGACCTCCGGATGAAACTGGATGCCGAAAAACCGTTCGTTCCATTGCAACGATACCGGGGTGCCGTGCTGGTTGGTGGCAATGACTTTCGCCCCCTCAGGAATGACTTTGACGGTATCCGAGTGGCTCATCCAAACTTGGGATGATGGCGAGATGCCTTCATACAGGCCGCTGCACTCGCTCGGAAACAAATCCGCCGGGCCGTACTCGCGGCGGTTGCTGGCGACCACCGTGCCGCCGAACTTGATGTTGAGCAATTGCATCCCATAACACACGCCGAGCACCGGCACGCCGAAACCCAGCAGCGCCGCAAAGTCCAGATCCGGCGCATCCTCCTCACTGGTGCTGCGCGGCCCTCCTGATAGAATGATCGCGGCGGGACTGCCAATGTTAGGAAAATCCTCGATCGCATAGAGCTTGGCGAAAAATCCCAACTCGCGGACGCGCCGCACAATAAGTTGGGTGTATTGCGAGCCGAAGTCGAGAACGGCAACGTGGTGGTGGTCGTGCATCATGTGATAAAAATTTTCGCGCTCAAGTGAGCGGCTGATAGTTGGTGGGTTCCTCGGTCATGACCACGTCGTGGACATGGCTTTCGCGCAAGCCGCCGGCGGTGATGCGCACATAGGTGGCACGCTCGCGCAACTCCGTTAGGGTGTTGGCGCCCAGATAGCCCATGCCGGACTTGAGGCCGCCCATGAGTTGGAAAATCACATCGGACAGCGGGCCTTTGTAAGCCACCCGGCCTTCGACGCCCTCGGCCACCAGTTTGCCGGAACTATTTTGGCCATAGCGGTCGCCCGCGCCTTTTTTCATGGCACCGATGGAACCCATTCCGCGGTATGCCTTGAAACGCCGGCCCTGGGATTGGACCATCTGGCCGGGGCTTTCGCGGGTGCCCGCCAGCAGCGAACCTAACATAACAAGATCGGCCCCTGCGGCCAGCGCCTTGACGATGTCCCCGGAGTAGCGGATGCCGCCATCGGCAATGACTTTCACGCCGTGCTCGCGACAGTAACCCGCCACATTCTGAATGGCCGTGAATTGCGGCATGCCCACCCCGGCTATGATGCGCGTGGTGCAAATCGATCCGGGACCCACTCCCACTTTCACCGCGCTGGCTCCGGCGGCCACCAAATCCCGCGCGCCTTGCTCGGTGACCACATTGCCAGCCACCACCGGTCGGTCCGACAGACCGCGCAATTGTTCCACCACCGCCATGACGTGGCGCGTGTGGCCGGTTGCCGCATCAATGAACAGGGCATCCGCTCCCGCGTCTAACAAAGCGCGGCCACGCTCGATGCAATCCGGTCCCACGCCCACGGCTGCCCCGCAGCGGAGTTGGCCGTTGGCGTCTTTGGCGGCATTGGTGAAAGTGAGGCGCTTCTCGATGTCTGCGCCGGTGATCAAACCCACCAAGTGCCCCGCGGCATCCACCAGCGGCAGTTTCTCAATGCGGTTCTGATAGAGAATGCGCCGCGCATCCTCCAGGCTGGTGTGCGGCGGCGCGGTTACCAGCTTGGCCCGCGGCGTCATCACGTCGGCCACCGTGGCATCCTGGCGGTCCAGGTAGCGCACGTCGCGGCCGGTGACCATGCCTTCGAGCAAGCCGTCGGCGGCCACCACCGGGAAGCCGGAAAACCCATTGCTAGCCATCAGGGCGTGCACGTGGGCGACGCTGTGCTCCTTGCGCACGGTCAGCGGCTTGTGAATGACCGCGTTTTCCGAGCGTTTGACCTTGGATACCATCGCGGCCTGCTCATCGATGGAGCAGGCGCGGTGAATCACGCCCAAGCCGCCCTCACGCGCCAAAGCGACGGCCAGATCATGCTCTGACACGGTGTCCATCGCTGCTGAAATCACCGGAATGTGCAACGCAATATCCGCTGCCAACTGGGTGGCAAGGTCGGCCTCACCGGGCAGCACGCTACTGAGCGCCGGCACCAACAGCACGTCATCAAATGAAAGTCCTAGGGAAATCTCCGCCATGAGGGAGGCAATAGAAACAACACCTGCCTGGCAAGCCCGAAATCCCACCCACCAAAAATTTTCCTTGCTCCGCTTGCCCTTCAAGCACGCTGCGAAGCAATGGTCATGGGAATGGCCACCACCTGCATACCTGCCCGCTGTGCGGCCAAAATGCCCGGCGGTGCGTCTTCCAGCACCAAGCACCTAAGCGGATTGACTCCTAGCAATTTTGCAGCGTACAGAAACACATCCGGCGCAGGCTTGCCCTCGGCCACATCCTCCGAGGTAACCACCTCATCAAACCAGTCGGACACACCTAACAATTGTAATGTTTTTTCGACGACCCGGCGGTTGCTGCCCGAGGCGATGGCCATGGGGACGTGACCGCGGAGCGATTGGGCGAATTCTGCGACCTCATCGATCAAGGTGATGGAGCCGATGCGTTTGTAATATGAGTCACGTTTGGCGAGGGCGATGGCCTCGGGATCGAGTTTAAGGCTGTAGAGATCGTTAATCTCCATGACGATGTCATGCGATGGACGCCCGCCCATGGCGAAAAACACGTCCTCCGGGAGGACTCCGCTTGCCCCATAAAGAGCCAGGGCATCGCACCAAGCCTCAAAATGAGCTGGCATGGAATCCACCAATGTTCCGTCACAATCGAAGATGACGGCATCAAAGCCGCTGCGGGGAAAAGAAATTGCTCCAACACTTGCCATGGCGGCGCGTGACCTAGCAGGCAGAATGCATTCTGGCAAGTCATACCCGGCTAAATAAAATGAGGGGCTGGGGAATAATTTCCCCAGCCCCTCATCGATTCAATGGATGTCTCAGGGTTGAGCCAACGGGAGGAGTTCGCCTGCCGCGGCTGGAGCCGGCGGAGCTTCAGCACCGGCAGGTGCGGCGTTCGCCTCATTTCCGCGCAGAGGGCGGCCGGTGGCATCAATGATTTGGGCGGTGACGAAGATAATCAGATTGCTCTTGATCCGGTTCTCCGCCTTGGACTGGAACAAGCGCCCGAAGACAGGGATCGAGCCGAGAATCGGCACGCTGTCCTGGACGTTCTGCACGTCCTCGCGAATCAGGCCACCGACGGCGACCGTGTAGCCGTCATAGATGGCCAACGAGGTATCGACCTTGCGAGTCGAGAACACGGGCATTTCGATGCGGTTATCGGTGATGACCACCGTGGTGGGGTTACCAAAGACGTCCGTGGATGGGGCCTTGATCGGGCTGCCGTAGTTGATGAAACCTTCAAATTCCACAATCTCCGGGACGAAGCGCAGGTCGATGACGTAATTGTTGTCAGAGATTTGCGGCTCGATCTCAAGGGTCACACCGGTGTTGCGGGTATCCCACTCAGAGGGAGTAGCTGGAGTGGCAAAACCACCACCGCCACCACCGCCGCCAAGAACACCACCACCGTTGTTATTTTGCTGCGGCAACTGCGGCGGCTCGTAGGCTTTGGCGTAAATGAATTCACGCACAATTTGAATCTTCGCTTTTTGGCCGGGTTTGGCTGTGACCGAAGGAGCGGTCATGAGGTCGGTACCCTTTTTCTGGGCGAGGCCGCGCATGATCATCTGGACTTGGCCGCCGGAGAACAGGCCGGTGACGGCGGCAATGCCGGGAGCCGGAGTGGCGGTGCTGGCGGTGCGCAGCGGATTGTTGAGCAGAGAATCAATGCTGTTGCCACTGATTGCGCCAGTGCCACTGCGAAGATCGTTAGTCATCACACCACCGGCGGTGAGAGCCGGGTTGGAAGGAACGCCGGGAATCGACACGCCATTGACCGGGCTGACGAAATCCGCACCGGTGCGCTTCAAGCCATCGCCGGTGGTACCGCCGCTGCCGAACAAGGTGTTGGAACTGAGGCCAAAGGGAGTGACGAGCCAATCGAAGCTTAGTTCGTCGGTGTTCTCCTGAGTGACTTCAACAAACTTGGTGGTGATCTTGATTTGTTTCGGCTGGCTGATCGAATTGGCCTCCACGAAACTCTCGATCTTGTCAAGTTCGGCACTCGTGTTGGTCACCAGCAAACCACTGGCACTCAAACTCGCGGAACTACCCTCGCCGAACGTGGCAATCTTCTTGAGAAGTTCGACGATTGGCTTGTGTTCCTTGATGCCCTTGGCTGCTCCGCCGCCGCCGGCAAAGGGATCGATCGGGCCGGCGGCACCGCCGTCCTCGCCCGTGGTCGCTGCCACCGTGTCATAGAAACCTGGCAGCACGCGGAATGTGCGGGTGAACATCTCATTACCGGTCTCAGTGCGTGGGACCAAGGTGACGGCGAAGTCATCAACTTTGGTGCGCAGATTGGTCTGGTCGCAGATATACTTGAGCGCCTGGCCCAGCGGAATGTTGGTTAGGCGAAGAGACTTGATGCGCAGCGAGCCGGGACTTCCGCCACCCAAACCCCCATCGGCAGGAGCGGCCTCCAGGCCGGCATCTCCGCCAACCGTAGGTGTTGGCTTGCGAATGAGGAAATTGACGCCTTTGTGGGCCGGATCGGGTTCGAGAAGATCCAATTCGGCGGCACGCATGCGGAGGAAATCAACGGCTTCTTCGACGGTGATGTCATCAAAGGCGATGTTCGGGATGATGATGCGGCGGAGTTTCTCGTTGATATAGGCGATGCCCGAACTGACGGCAGCGCGGCCCGGGCCGACGATGCCCCCTTCTGGCACATCCGCAGGAACCGACAACTCCCATGCCTTGTCTACTTCCGAAAGCAACTCGGCACGGGTTTGGTCGTAGGCGGCGCGATAGTAGCGCGATTTGGCACCGGCAAGCACTTCCATGCCGCGACGGGCCGCACTGTTGTATTTATCGATACGCAGCACGTTTTCGTACTCATTCCGGGCCTTGTCGAAATTGCCATTGTTGTAATAGCCCTCGGCGGTGTAGAGGCCGCGGCGCACCTTGTCCACATCCTGAGTGTGCTTGTAGTTGAGGCCGGGATTGGTGCGGATCGGATCATCCAAGAACCCGATTTCACGCTTGGCCGCGGCATTTTCCGGATCCTCTTTGAGGACCGTCTCAAGCAATGCGCGGGCATCCTCGTAGCTGCCTTTATCGCCCTTCTTCGCATCGCCACCCTGCCGACGGAACTGCTGCGCCAAGGCCACGCTGGCATCGGCCAGATGGCTGGTGATGGCGGCATGGCGGTCGGCAAGCATCGGTGCATCCGGCAACACGCTGAGCGCTTCCTTGCACTTATCAAATGCTTGCTGATAGTCGCGCTTTCCATAGGCAGTGCGAGCTTCGCCCAGCAGGCGATCTGCCTCAGTGACTGCTTGTTGGCGGCGGATCATCTCACGCTCCGCAAGCGGGCTGAGTTGGGCCTGTCCCCCGGTTTCCGCTGCAGTGGCGACAGTGATAGTGACTGGCATGGCAGCCGCAACTGTCATCAACGCGATGGCTGTGCGACTGGTTCTGTATATGGGCGATTTTTGCATGATTGGATTACGTAGTCAGAGGATGTTTCAAGGTTGCTCCTTCGGCGGGAGGACATCCCCTGGTGCAGTGGCGGGGGGCGGAGTATCCCCTGCGGGTGCCGCGTTTGACTCACTTCCGCGCAACGGACGACCGGTGGCATCAATGATTTGGGCGGTGACGAAGATGATCAGGTTGCTCTTGATACGGTTCTCAGCCTTGGACTGGAACAAACGCCCGATGACGGGAATCGAGCCGAAAATCGGCACACTGTCTTGGACGTTCTGCACGTCCTCGCGAATCAAGCCACCGACGGCCACGGTGTAGCCGTCATAGATGGCCAACGAGGTATCGACCTTGCGAGTCGAGAACACCGGCATTTCGATGCGGTTATCAGTGATGACCACCGTCGTGGGATTACCGAAAACGTCCGTGGACGGAGCCTTGATCGGACTGCCGTAGTTGACAAAACCTTCAAACTCAACGACTTCAGGCACGAAGCGCAGGTCAATAACATAATTGTTGTCGGAAATCTGCGGCTCGATCTCAAGGGTCACCCCGGTGTTGCGAGTATCCCATTCCGAAGGAGTGGCTGGAGTTGCAAAACCAGCATTGCCGCGACCACCACCACCGCCTAGTATATTACCACCGTTGTTGTTTTGTTGGGGCAACTGCGGCGGCTCATAAGCTTTGGCGTAAATGAATTCACGCACCACTTGAATTTTCGCCTTTTGGCCGGGCTTGGCTGTCACCGAAGGAGCCGTCATCAGATCGGTGCCTTTTTTCTGGGCAAGGCCGCGCATGATCATCTGGACTTGGCCGCCGGAGAACAAGCCGGTGACGGCCGCGACGCCTGGGGCAGGAGTGGCGGTGCTTTCAGTGCGCAGCGGGTTGCTGAGCAGCGAATCAATGCTGTTGCCATTGATTGCGCCGGTACCAGAGCGTAGACCGTTGGTCGCCACACCATTGGCGGTGAGAGCTGGGTTCGAGGGAACCCCTGGAATCGACACGCCATTGACCGGGCTGACGAAATCGGCGCCCGTGCGCTTCAAGCCATTGCCGGTGGTGCCGCCGCTGCCGAATAAGGTGTTAGAACTGAGGCCGAAGGGGGTGACGAGCCAGTCGAAGCTCAGTTCGTCGGTGTTTTCTTGAGAGACTTCAACAAACTTGGTGGTGATCTTGATTTGCTTGGGCTGGCTGATCGAATTGGCCTCCACGAAACTCTCGATCTTGTCAAGTTCGGCACTCGTGTTGGTCACCAGCAAACCACTGGCACTCAAACTCGCGGAACTACCCTCGCCGAACGTGGCAATCTTCTTGAGAAGTTCGACGATTGGCTTGTGTTCCTTGATGCCCTTGGCTGCTCCGCCGCCGCCGGCAAAGGGATCGATCGGGCCGGCGGCACCGCCGTCCTCGCCCGTGGTCGCTGCCACCGTGTCATAGAAACCTGGCAGCACGCGGAATGTGCGGGTGAACATCTCATTACCGGTCTCAGTGCGTGGGACCAAGGTGACGGCGAAGTCATCAACTTTGGTGCGCAGATTGGTCTGGTCGCAGATATACTTGAGCGCCTGGCCCAGCGGAATGTTGGTTAGGCGAAGAGACTTGATGCGCAGCGAGCCGGGACTTCCGCCACCCAAACCCCCATCGGCAGGAGCGGCCTCCAGGCCGGCATCTCCGCCAACCGTAGGTGTTGGCTTGCGAATGAGGAAATTGACGCCTTTGTGGGCCGGATCGGGTTCGAGAAGATCCAATTCGGCGGCACGCATGCGGAGGAAATCAACGGCTTCTTCGACGGTGATGTCATCAAAGGCGATGTTCGGGATGATGATGCGGCGGAGTTTCTCGTTGATATAGGCGATGCCCGAACTGACGGCAGCGCGGCCCGGGCCGACGATGCCCCCTTCTGGCACATCCGCAGGAACCGACAACTCCCATGCCTTGTCTACTTCCGAAAGCAACTCGGCACGGGTTTGGTCGTAGGCGGCGCGATAGTAGCGCGATTTGGCACCGGCAAGCACTTCCATGCCGCGACGGGCCGCACTGTTGTATTTATCGATACGCAGCACGTTTTCGTACTCATTCCGGGCCTTGTCGAAATTGCCATTGTTGTAATAGCCCTCGGCGGTGTAGAGGCCGCGGCGCACCTTGTCCACATCCTGAGTGTGCTTGTAGTTGAGGCCGGGATTGGTGCGGATCGGATCATCCAAGAACCCGATTTCACGCTTGGCCGCGGCATTTTCCGGATCCTCTTTGAGGACCGTCTCAAGCAATGCGCGGGCATCCTCGTAGCTGCCTTTATCGCCCTTCTTCGCATCGCCACCCTGCCGACGGAACTGCTGCGCCAAGGCCACGCTGGCATCGGCCAGATGGCTGGTGATGGCGGCATGGCGGTCGGCAAGCATCGGTGCATCCGGCAACACGCTGAGCGCTTCCTTGCACTTATCAAATGCTTGCTGATAGTCGCGCTTTCCATAGGCAGTGCGAGCTTCGCCCAGCAGGCGATCTGCCTCAGTGACTGCTTGTTGACGGCGGATCATTTCACGCTCTGCGAGCGGGCTGAGTTGTGCCTGACCAACAGTATCCGCAGCAGTGGCAATAGTGATGGTAGCTGGCATGGTTGCCGCCACTGTCATCAAGGCAATGGCAGTGCGACTGGATTTGTACATGGGCGGTTTTTGCATGACTTGCGGACGTTCTCGGACGATGCGTGGGTGTTCTTTATGGAATCTACAAACTAAATCAAGGCACAAGTTCGGGGAAGGCCCCCTTGTGGATGGTAGCGGTCTTTTTGGCACCACTGACGGGGTCGGTGTATTCAATTTCGACGCCATCCGGAGTGACTTTTTTCAACAGATAGTCTTTCTTGTCGCTGTCGAACGGCAGGCCAAAACTGGTGTTTTCCTTGAATGTCTCAGATTTGCCTTCATTGCCAACAGCTTCCAAACTTAGCACGGCACTGCGGTCATATTTGGAAAACTCCTGGGCGCGACCTTCTGAAAATTGCGGGATTTCATAAATCGTCCCCTTCTTATTGGGAACTTGGTCTTCGATTTTGGCGTAGGTCACTTCCATCTGGGTATGGGTCGCATTGTTCATCTCCATGCGTTTCTCCATGCCCAAATACTTGAAGCGGTTTTTCATCACGCCATCCGTGAAGAACAACTCACCGGGCTTAACCATGATGCCGGTCTTGGTGCGGTTCTTGCCGCCTTGATTATCCCCGTATTGGAAGGTGAATGCGTCGCCGTCGGGAAATCCAGGACGAATGAACCAATTGAGGCTGTCATCCTTCTCAAACTTCAACTTATTGATGAGCGGCGGATGGCTCTTGGGGTCCTTCGGATCGGTCTTGGCAAGGAATTCCTCCAGATTGGTGAAGCCATCGTCATCGGCGTCGCGGCTCGGCGAGTCGGCAAAGCCCGGGTCCAGATTGTTTTGGATCCACCAAAGGTTGGGGATGGGCGGATGGATCGGCGGACTCTTGAAAAGATCGACGGTTTTGCCGGGGTCAGTGCGAGCGATGAAAAGCTGGATACCTGTGAAGAGATCCACCGGGCGCTCATCGACCTTTTCCTGACCGAGTGAGCGACTGAGGCTCAGCGAGGAGACGGCTTTGGCGACCAAATCGGCGCTGGCGACGGCAGGATTGTTTTTGCCGCTGCCTTTGGTGTTGACGTTGAAGTCCTCGGTGACGCTGCCGACCTTGGACCAACCCAAGAAGACAAAGCCGAGGGCGGCAACGGCGGCACCGCCGAGGGCGGCCTTTTCGTAATTCTGGGAGAACCAGGACATGGTGGGCGGAGAGGCTGGTATCAGGGTTTAGATTTGGGCACTTCAGGCAGCGCCTTGACTGGAACAAACTCGAGCACATCAATGTGCAGGAACACTTCGAGCTCTTCGTTGCCGAGAACCCGCTTAAGAATGCTACTTGAATCCACCGCTGGGGCGGCCGCAGCACGCGGTGCCGCAGCGACGGCCGGGGCAGCTGGCACGACCGGGCGGGGCGCAACCACTGCTGGACGGGCAGGCACGGTCGCTGGACGGGCAGGCACAGTGGCTGGGCGACCCGGCACAGTGGGCGTCGTGGTAGCAGGGCGACCGGGCGTGGTGGTGGCAGGACGGCCCGGCGTGGTGGAAGCAGGCGGATGACCTGGCAGGCCACCTGCCGG
>JBAXCM010000113.1:0-10834 GCA_037141475.1 Verrucomicrobiota bacterium
GATAGACATAATCCTTGCCGTGGCCGAGATCGAAATACACCAGATTGACCGAGTAGATCTTTCTGACCTTTTCATATAACTCGCCTTTGTCGAGGTGATCGACAATGAGCTTGGAGGTGGCGAAGAGCGTGCGGTGGAAGTAGTCCCATTCGGAATCATATTGCAATTCCACGATAATGAGTTCGTTCGCCGAGGTCTCCACCAGCATATCCAGCCGGTTGCTCTTGAGCTCTTCGGAGGCCACGTTTCCTTCGCTCTCTAGCAATTGGCGAACCGTCAAATCATCCCCAAGCAGGGCCGACAAAAATCCTTCCAAAATCTCAAAATTCGCCTTGTTCCTGAGCATTTTTTTCATTGCCCAGTCGAAGCTGATGAGAGGCCGCGCGTTCATGGCTTGAACTTGGCCGAAATCTCCCGGATAGCAAGGGCAATCCCCCCGCCGGAAGAATCTCGCGGGATGGAACATGCGGAATAGGGTCGGCCATGGCATCTATATTCGAAGAAGCCGATCCATATCACGGGTTGGCTGGCTGGTGTTGGAGCGATTGCCAATAACGGCGATCCAACTGATAGGGATCTAGCGGATCTTTCGTAGGATCAAATTCCGCAGGCAGCAGGCCATAGTTTTTCATTTCACGAAGGTAGTGTTCGTTAGGCATGAAGCCGGGCATATCAAAGCGTTTGATTTTGTCGAGGTGGGCTTTACTGGCGACAATGGCAGCGAGCAGCGCCTGATAATCCGGATCTGACTTATCCTTGAAAATGATGATGGCCTGAGCGTCGCTCTTGCGGCCCTTGTGAAACTGGCCGGTGCCACCGGCCTCAGGTGCCAAGGGCATCAGCAGGATTAACGATTTGTCAGCATCCGTTAGGTTGAAGATGGTTTCCACATTCAAAGGACCACCGCTGCGTGGCTCCTTGACGTGACATTCGTTGCATCGACGCTCCAGCACTGAGCCGAATGCGGCATTGCCGACGGGTGGGACCATGCCCGATCCGAGCGCGGCATAGGTTCCCGGATAGGGAGCGCCGGTCTCGATCCACAGCCGCACCAGCTGCTGCTCGGCGGCGCTGGCCTTGACGTCGTGATGCCCTCCAGCAAGCTTCTTGAGCAAGGGACTGGCCGAAGAACCAATGGTTCGAGGTGCGCGGTTGCCACCGGCATCCCGTCCGTCAGAGAACTGGGCCCTTTGGGTAAGCGTGACATAACTGATGCTATAGGTCGTGCCGCGTCCGCCATCAAGTAGCACGCCTCCGGAGTTAGGGCCACCCTTTTGCGTGGGCAGCGGGCCATGACAAGCGAGGCAATGGCGGTCGAGGATGGGTTGCACGTCGCGGGGAAAATCAAAGATATCAGGAACGCCAGCAATCGGTGTGATGGGGTCCGGCGGGTGCTGCATGGCTAGGCGCGGAGCCGCAGCGACGGGGCTTTTCCCGCGTTCCTCATGGCATCCGACGCAACCGAGGGTTTCCCCGGGTTGGACAGTCATGAAACTTTGCATGCGTTTGACTGACAGGTTATTTTCATCTAGGGCGACGAAAAACAAACTGCGCAATGCGGGCAGAACCATGTGAGCGGAACCGTCAGGATCGACCGGCACCGTGCCCAAGACCCGCTCCAGGGTAAAGGTGCCGCCCATCGACAGAGGTTCCTGGGTGCCGGAAAAATTCACCGGTTTGGGCAGGGCCTCGAGCACTAGCAATTTTTTGATAGCGCCCATTTCGACGCCCTTCATATTGCGACCGATGTAGACATTATCGAGCGTGACCGTGCCAGTGGCCTTGCTCCGGTCGGTCATCGCCGGAATGATGCGTTCGCGGGGACGCGGCTGGACCGGCCGCGGTTCGTGGAGCCAACCGCTCTTGGTCCACTCGGCTGGCATGTCGTAAAGCTTGTAATTGCCGCCGTTCCCATCGAGCACCCTGATAGACGTTTGCCCCGCCACAAGATAGCCTTTCGCAGACATTGGATAGGGGTCGCGGAACGTGGCATTGCCCGATATTGAGCGGGCCATCTTCTGATCGTCGGGTCCGTTTGATGGATCGACGACGGTGATGATGCCCTCATGTTCCTTGGCACCGTGACCGGGCGAGAACGAGGCCACCACATTGGCGGTTCCCGGGATGGGTTTGGCATCGATCATCACCGTGCCGGGGTGCATATTGCCGTAGTAAACCATTTGTGAGGTTCCGTCGGGGTTCATCGTCCAGAGGTGATGGAATTGGACGCGGCTGCGATCGATATATTCCCAGCGCTGATAGAGAATACGTCCATCCGGCAGCAGCCACGGTGTATTATCCTGCTCAAGGTTGCAGGAAAGTTCATGGATATCTCCACCATCGGCGTGGCACCGGTGAATGGTCGCCACCCGCACAAACCAACACTGAACCATGCGTTTGCAGCGCGACGAGCAAAATACCAGATCGCCGTCCGGCAGATAGGTGGGCTCAATGTCATCGAACGGGCCATCGGTGATCTGCCGCAATCCCGAGCCGTCGATGTTGATCTCGTATAGGTGGTAATACGCTTGTCCACCCTTGCGGTAAGAAAACAGGATCTTGCGGGCATCATAGTCCAATTGCGGGTCGCGCACGCCGCCGGCCTCGTCATGGAGCAGGGTGATGGCCTCGCCAGATTCGACGTTTAGGCGGACGAGGCGGCCGCCCTCGTGATAGAGATTTCTTTTGGGATCATCAGACCAAGTGCTGAAGTTTGCATACCAGTGGCCATCGCCGTCCACCTGGCGGACGGCGAAGACCACCTCACGAACCTGATGATCTTTGAGGATGGCAACAGCCTTGTCGTGCTCCGGAACAGGCGCGTCCGCAGCCGAACTTTGCTGCGACGTGAAAATTGAGCCAAACAAGGCGATGGCGAAAATCCATCTATGTGGAGGGGTCATGAATGATGGTGGGTGGTGAATTATGGGTTGGGAAGTGGATTTGAGCTCGAGCTGACGCGGTGGCGGTATTCCTCGCGGTCCTTGACGACCCAATCGTTGCCGCCGCCTTGCGCTGTGGTGGGTTCCCAGCCATTGTCATTTTCGTTAGGCTGGCGAACGATACAATGTTCGATGAGGCCGGCCATCTTCTTGAAGTTAGGGTCATCCTTGGTTTGCCATGTCTGGAGTTGTCCCCAACCGCCAGCGGCGATAGCCAAGGGCATCAAGAGGATGCGGCTTTCGTCGGGCTGGGCGGGATTGATGAGCGCGCGTTCGGGCTGGTTGGCAATAACGTCGCCGAAGAGGGATTTGATAAAGGAGC
Organism: Verrucomicrobiota bacterium; assembly: GCA_037141475.1. Taxonomy (GTDB): domain Bacteria; phylum Verrucomicrobiota; class Verrucomicrobiia; order Verrucomicrobiales; family Akkermansiaceae; genus Luteolibacter. Next base: position 3,265 of record JBAXCM010000113.1, read on the forward strand.
GCAGTTCGATCATCCCAGCTGCGGCGATTTTGCGTTCCTCCAATTTATTAGGGAAGAGATCGCCGTAGCACTGGGCGTTGAGGTCAAGCCAATCGATAATTCTCTGGAAGCTGGCGCGGTCCAGGACGGCATCCCCGTGGTGCTTCAGCAGCATGTCGGGCAGTTTGTTAGCATAAGAATAATAAGTAAACGGACGGCTGATATTAATTTCCAGGCTGCCCATAAAATCCTTGGAACCGAGTCGATGTTCACCCAACTTAATTAGTTCGATGAGCGATCGCGGCCAAGTCATGGCCCCGTCATGAACCAAGTCCAAGTTTTTCCTAGGTACTTCCAAGCCGTGGCAGGAGATGCAATAGCGGTCGAGAACCGGCTGCACGCTGCGCATAAAGCTAAATCCGCCCTTGTATTGAGGACCGGCGGGCGGAGTGAGTTCGAGCGGAGCACGAGTACTGCCATGGCCGGATCCTAACATGGTCGGGCTCATCAGTTCCGGTTCATGGCAACCGATGCAGCTGCGGCTTTCGCCCTTTTGGAGATAGAACAGGCTGTTTTCGGTAAGGATGGCACGGCCATTGGCATCGAGGGCCTGCAATTGAAGTGACGTTTGTGGTGGCACCTTAAAATAGACAGAGCCATCAGCCTCCACCGGCACGGTACCGAGAACTTTCTTGGGGATCTCAACCCCCACAGTCATGCTGCACGGCGCACGATCAGCGCGGGGTTGCACACCCAATGCGTTGACCCGGATCGCCTTGATCATCCCGGGCTTGATTTTCTTTTCCGGATCGTTGCGGGTCAACGCCACGTTTTGGATATATAGCGTGGCGAAATTAGGTGCGGCGGCCTGGGTACTAGCAGGGAAGGCGTGTGGACGGATGCGTTTGCGGATGGGGATAGGTGAGACTGACGCAATCGTCGGGTTTTCGAAGATGAACTCGCGGCCACCGAGCGAATCGACGAGATAGATGGCGCGGTCGTTTTCGGGGGGCACGTTACCTTGGCTGGAAACCGGGTGGTTGGCGCGGGAGGTAAGGATGAGGTCCTCGGTGATGGGATAGGGATGGCTGAAATGAGGGTTGGGCCAGCCATGGGTTTCCGAGTACGGGGTTTCCGGGGTGATGTGGAGGATGGACGGTTCGCCATTTTCGCCGAGGCTATTATCGATTTTAACGATGGTTCCCGTATTGAAACTGTGATGACCCTGAGCCGTGGCCAGAATTTTGCCAGATCCCGGGATGGCCGTTGCTTCTACCAATTCCATCGGAGCATTCATATCGTTGCCGAAATAATGAGCGACGCTGGATCCATCGGGGAGGCACCACCATAGTTTGTGGAAATACATTTCATGGCGGTTCGTGTACTCCCAGCGGGTGAAGAGGATGCGGCCATCATTGAGGACAGACGGTTCATATTCATTTTCATTGGCAAACGAGAGTTGGGTGATGGCGTCGCCATTGTGATCGCAGCGGTGGAGGACCCAGGCGGGATTGTAGCGACCGCCGTGGCAGCGTCCGAACGATTGGGAGCGGGTAGAGACGAAGACGATATTGCCGTCTGGCAGATAGCAGGGATCGTTATCTTCAATGACAGCGGTGGCTCGCTGGTTCCAGGTCTGGAGGGAATCGCGACTGGTGCCGGTGAGTTGGCGGACCCAAGACCCATCCACGGCGGCTTCATAGAGGCAATAGCGTTTTTGGCCGGGGGCGGTATGATCGCAAAATGCAAATACCACTTTGTCGGCGTCGTAGTTCAGATCCGGGTTGCGAACCGCGCCCTTGGGCAGTTTTCCTGCTAGAATCGGTGTAGCTTTCGGGTTGGTTTTCCAGTTGGTTAGAACAGTGAGCCCCAGACCTGGGCGGCTGTGCATGCCGAGGTGCTGGTCACCATTGTGACTGTAGGTGGTGGGAGGATTCTGATTGATGAGGATCCGCTCGAAGTCGAGCGCGGGATGGGCGAAGACGAGAAGTCGGCGCAAGGTGCGGATTTTGATATAGAAAGCATCGTATTGGTCCGGTGGGATTTTTCCGTTATGCCAGAGTTCCGCGAGTGATTTGAATTGGCTGTGGATGGCGTCCGGGACGCTGCGTAGTTTGGCGATCCAGGCGAGTGTTTGGCGGGTCAGCTCTAGGGCGCTGCGAATATCGTTAGGTTGGGCCTTGCTGGCATTGGAATGCGGGGGATTGAAAGCAGCTGCCTGAGGGTTGCTAGCGGTGGGGCCGGGTTTGTCCGGGCGGCTTCCTTTGCCGCCGTTGGCGGCGGCCTGATCTGAATTGGCGAACGAGGTGGCTGGTTCGGTGGGCACTGCCAGGTCGCGCAGCCAATAGTCGCTGATGGTTTTTTGAAATTCCTTGTCGTCTGCTGCGGAACAACTGGCAAGCGGGAGCAGGCAAACGAGCAAAGTCCGGAAACATTTCAAGCGCTGAATCATTTCCATGTGGGTCTAGGGTTTGGCTGGCAAGGGTCGCTCCGGGGGCGGCGGATTTTTCCGTAATCTTGGGGATCGGCAGGATCATACGGCCCACAATTTTGGGATTTGTCATCTCTGCTTGCGTGCGGCGTGTCAATCGCAAGCGGGGAACTTGCATCAACGGCGTTTTCGGTCAATGGGAAGTTCCAAGCCCCCCGGCCTCGATCTGGTTTTAGCGCGTGTGATTTGAAACCGTGCCAAAAATTGGCAGCTGGCAGAATGCCCGAGCCACGGTGGCCCGCCGACCCCGGCTGATTGCCCTTGTGGAACCGGTTGGCATGAATTATTCAGGCGGCCGCCCCGTCATGCTATTCAGCACCTATACGTTTCTGCTGGTATTCCTGCCCCTGACGCTGGCCGGGTTTTTTCTGCTTGGGCGCATCCACTGGCGGTGGAGCACGGTCTGGCTGACGGCCTGCAGCCTGGTATTTTATGCTTGGTGGAAGCCTGATGCCGGGCAGCCGTGGACGCCGTGGTTTCTAGCACTCATCGTTTCGTCATGCGGCGGCAACTACGCCTGTGGCAACGCCATCGCGAGATCGGCGATTCCTGCGAGGCGCCGCTTACTGGTCACCCTCGGGGTTGCAACCAACCTCCTGCTGTTATTTTATTTCAAATACCTCGGCATCTTCGCCACTTGGTCCAACGCCTTGACGGGTTGGCCACAGACGGTGCCACACTTGATATTGCCGCTGGCGGTGTCGTTTTTCACGTTTTTACAAATCGCCTTTTTGGTGGATGTGTACCGGGGGGATCCGACGGGCTACAATTTTGGGGATTACCTGCTATTTGTGACGTTTTTCCCTCATCTGATAGCGGGCCCCATCGTTCATCACCGCGAGCTCATCGGCCAATTCAGGCCGCGCATCACCCGGCCCAGTCCGCGCTGTCTGGCCATCGGATGCACGGTGCTGGCCATCGGGCTGTTCAAGAAGGTGGTCATGGCGGACAGTTTGGCGGCGACCGCCACGCCAATATTTGAATTTGCGGCGACCGCCAGCCGGGGTTTGTCGATGGGCGAGGCGTGGGTTGGAGCGCTGGCGTACAGCCTGCAAATTTACTTTGATTTTTCGGGATATTCGGACATGGCGATCGGGGTTTCGTATTTATTTGGGATTCGGCTGCCGCTCAATTTTGATTCGCCGTACAAGGCGACCTCGATCATTGATTTTTGGGGGCGCTGGCACATGACGCTTTCGCGGTTTCTGCGCGAATACCTGTACATTCCGCTGGGCGGTAACCGCTGCGGCCCGCAGCGCCGCTACGCAAATCTGATGGCCACCATGTTGCTCGGCGGGCTGTGGCACGGTGCCGGCATCACCTTTGTCATTTGGGGCGGGCTACACGGCCTCTACCTGTGCATCAACCACGCCTGGCGCGGTCTTCGCCAATCCCTCGGCTGGCGGCCAATGCCCGCAGCCGTCGCCGGCCTGCTCACGTTCGTGGCGGTGGTGTTGGCCTGGGTGCCATTCCGCGCCGGCAACTTCGAACTCGCAGCAGCCGGCAATGCCCGCCTCGCCTGGCACACCAGCGCCCGTTTCTATCAAGCCATGCTGGTCCCGCAGCGTGGTCCGCTGTGGACGCCTGTGGCCGATGGCGACATCATGAAGGCCCAGCGCGCCTTCCGCCCGCTCGGCTACAGCCTGCTCATTGCCTTCCTCTTGCCCAACACGCAGCAATTCCTCGGCCGCTTCTCGCCGCATTTCCGGGGCATCCGGGAAGCCGCCTGCCGCCGCCGTCGCTGGTGGGGGTGGCGGCCCGTTCCGCTTGCCGCAGCATTTATTTTCATCCTGTTGCTCGTCGTCACCCTCGAAATGGAAGGTGGCGGCGAATTCATTTATTTCCAGTTCTAGGCCACCCCCGATCCCTCGCCCAGCGCCATGTTCCGCCGACCATTTTCCCGATTCCTGCGCTGGTTCGCCGCGCTGATGGGCGGCTATTTGGTTATCACGGCGCTGCTTACCACCACCGTCGATCCATGGCGCATCAACGCCGCCCCGTGGGCGATGGCCTCCCTCGATGGGGCCCGCGAAATCAGCCAAACCACCCGTGTCGGCAAGGCAGCCCTGGCCAACCGAGGCACCTGGCAAGCCGTGTTCCTCGGCTCGTCGCGGGTGGAAATCGGCCTCGATCCGACGCATCCCGCGCTGCCGCCACAGCGCACCGTGAATCTCGGCTTGTCGGGCGCTAATCTGCTAGAATGTCTGGCGGTCGGCAACTACACGCTTGACCGCAACCCGCAGCTCAAGACGATGATTCTGGGCATTGATCCCGGCGATCTGCACAACACAGCCGACAGCCGCAACGGGAATCATTTCTACCAAACCCCGTTTGCCGACAACAACCGCTCCCTCGAGCGCAGCATCAACCAAATCATCGGCTGGCGTGCATTCAGCGACTCAATCGCCACCGTCAAACGCCACCTCAGAGGGCCGGCACCCAAATGCAGCGCGTTCGGGCAAATGCTTCAGCCGCCTGACCACGGCAACCTGCGTGCCTTCATCGAGGCAGCATTCATGGAAAGCAGCGCCGACCAGTGGGCCCTGCGGCCACTGGTATTGTGCCAACAGAAGGCCGGGCAGCTCAGCGCGTTCATCGAGCGGGTGCGCCGGGCCAACATCCAATTGTTCATCATTCTGCCGCCGCAACACGCGTTGAAGCAAATCCATCCCACGATGGACCGGCCGGATGTCATGGGTTGGGAAGCCGACCTGCACGCGTTGGTCGACATCTGCCGGGCGGCCAATGCAACCCCCACCTCTGCGCCGCCAGTCCAACTTTGGAGTTTTCTCACCTTCAACCCGCACACATCCACCCCGATGCCGATCCCCGGCGCTCCATCCCAAGCCATGCCGGATTGGTGCGACCTCGGCCACGCCGGCAATATCCTCGGCCGTCAGGTGTTGAACACACTGCTGGCCGGCCGCCCCGGTGCTTCCGCCGTCCCCTGTGCGGTCGGCATCAACCTGCTCGACGGCGAGTGGCCGGCCATCCGCAACACCTGGATCCAGGCCCATTGCGATTTTTGTGTTAGCCACACGTCAGATGTGGCATGGTGGCGCGGGTTGATGGCCCGCGCTGCCACCAAAGCCCACACCCAGCTCCCGACCCGATTTGACCGCTGATGTCCACCCCGCTAACAAATTTAGTTCCTTCAACCGGCGGCGGCGACCGGCCGAGGGTGGCGATTATTCAAAAAAGCGACGGACTGCTCACCTGGTGCAAGGATCTGACGAGTGCCTTCAACGAGGCGGGTGCCATCACGCTGGCCGCCAATTGCCGCCCATCCACGCTGAGCGAACGGTGGATTCGCCACACCAAAAACCAGCGCCTGCTGCTGAATCCGGCCACCTCCCGGCGGCTGGCAACCACCCTCGGCGCGTTCGCTCCCGATCTGGTGGTTTTTCTCAACTTTCCGAGTTTACCGGAACAAGCCGCCGCACTCCTGCGCCAATCACTGGGGCCTGGCGTGCGGATGGTCGGCTGGCTCTGCGACAGCGTTGATGCCCTGCCGGCGGGCCATGATGCGTTGCTCGACGGCGTTTACTACTTTGATTCGGCCAGTCTGCCGACCCTGCGCGATTATTACCGGGGTTCGCCTGCGAAGTTGGAGTTTCTGCCGCTGGCAGCCAACCCGCTCCGCTACGCCTGCCGCCCCATCCAGCTGGCCGGCCGCCAGCCCCGCTTGGTATTTGCCGGCAATTGCACGCCGTCGCGCCAACCCTTCGCTGCCGAAATGCGCAACCTCGGTCAACCCCTCGACCTCTACGGCCTCCACGCCGGCAATTGGCCCAAATTCTGGCGCAATCGCAAGCACTCGTCTGCCGCCCTTGCCCGGGTCTATCAACAATACCTGATCAACCTCAACCTGCTACAAACCGGCAACACCACCAACGGCCTGAATTTGCGTGCCTTTGAAATCCCCTGCGCCGGCGGCCTCGCCACCTATCCGGAAGTCCCCGATCTCGCACGCTGCTTCACACCCAATGAGGAAGTCCTGGTGTTCCGATCCGCCGAAGCCCTCGCAGAAATCGTTCGTTCACTCCTCCGTGAGCCGGAGCGGGCCCTGGCCATCACCCTCGCCGGCCATCGCCGGGTGCTGCGCGAACACACGTTCTATCACCGCGCTTGCCGCTTGCTGCAGGACGCCCTCGGCCCGACATTCCGCCCCGCCGTCCCTACCTACCTCGCCGCCTCAACATGACCGCGCCAACCCCTGCACCGCAATCCCCCCGTCCCGCTGACGGCGTGCTGGTCATCAACCTCGACCAGCGCCCGGAACGATTGGTGCGCTTCACGGAAATGGCCAAGCTAACAAATGCACTCGACGGCTGGCAGCGCATCACGGCAGTCAACGGTGTGGAACTTGCCGGCTACGGACAGTTGCCATGGTTCCGCAAACGCCAGCGCGACAAGTGCTGGGCCGGCCGCGCGGGTTGCACCTTGTCGCATCGCAAAGCCATTGCCCATGCCCACGCCGCTGGCTGGAAGAGTGTTCTCATCCTCGAAGATGACGTCCAACCAGGCCCGGCTTTTAACGACTCTCTCCAAAAATTCCTCGACGCCAGCGCAGCGTGCCCAGCCCCATGGCAGGTGTGTTTCCTTGGCTTGTCCCAACAAGTCGGCCCCTGCCGCAAACAACTCTCCATCGATGATACCCATGCAATCTATCAAATATTTGGGTGCACCGGCACCTTTGCCTATATCTTGAAGCGCGAGTCATTTGAGTGGCTGCTCGCCAGCCTGCCCACCGAGGAAACCATTTGGCCATGGGTGGCCAGACACCGCGCAATCGACCGCTGGTATGCCCGCAATCTATCCGGCCGTTTGACGGTACACGCGGTGTCACCGAGCCTCATCGGCCATTACACGAGTTTTTCAGACATTGGCCAGCGAGCCGGTGCCAATCTGCTCGTCTCCCCCAGCGAACCCGACCACCAGGCAAATTTGCAACCGTGCGGGACCCTCACCTATCACATCCTTGGCGCTATTCTCCGCGTGAGATTTTGCCTTACCAAACTGATCAACCGCCTCCAAGGCCAGCTCAAACGCCAGCGCGGATTCTGAGCTCGCCTCCCCCAATTTTCTCCAACCATGTCC
>JBAXCM010000114.1:0-10820 GCA_037141475.1 Verrucomicrobiota bacterium
CGACCTGTGCGGCCGCGTGACCGCCGAGGCCGCCGCTGCCACCGGTTTGGCCGCCGGCACGCCGGTGGCAGGCGGCATGTTTGATATAGATGCTTGCGGGCTGGCCTCCGGAATTGTCAGTGAGGAACAGATGTCGCTGGTTTCGGGCACTTGGGGCAACAATCAGTATATCTCCCGGACGCCGCTCATCGACAAGGACCTGTTCATGACGTCCTGTTATAGCATGCCGGGCTGGTACCTGATGCTCGAAGGCAGTCCAACGTCCGCCAGCAATCTCGAGTGGTTCGTCTCTCAAGTGCTCGATGAAACCGACCCCGCCACCGGCCCATCCCGCCACGCCCGTGGCGACGCACTGGTCGCAGCCCTCGGCGAACCGTCCCTCGACACACCGATTTTCCTGCCCTTTGTTTACGGCTGCAACCTGCCCTCGCCAGCACCCGCCGCCTTCGTCGGCCTCAAGGCCAGCCATGGCCGGGCGGAAATGCTGCGGGCCGTTTATGAGGGAGTCGTATTTGCGCACTTCACCCATCTCAAGCGCCTGCTCGCGTTCCGGCCGCCGCCTGCGTCTATCCGCTTTACCGGTGGGGTGGCTCGCAGCCACATCTGGGTCCAAATGTTTGCCGACTGTTTCCAGATTCCGATTGAAATTCCCGCCGGCTCGGAACTCGGCGCACTCGGCGCCGCCATCGCCGCGGCCGTCGCCATCGGCCATTATCCGGACTACCCATCAGCCGTCAGCGCCATGACACGCATCGCCCAACGCCACCAGCCCAATGCGTCCCGAGGCACTGTCTATCAACAAAAATTCTCCCGTTACCTCGCCACGGCCACCGCCTTGGCTGCCATCCGCTAACCAACCAACCATGAATCCCATGACCCGACTAAGCCTAACGATAGCACTGGCCTCTCTCATCGCCGGTTGCAGCAAACCCCAGCCCGCAGTGCCAAGCCAATCCGCAACATCCGAGCACGGCGCAAAACCACGCGTCGGTTTCCTGCTGCCAGACAAGTATAACAGTCCGGACGGCATGAGCCTCGGCAAGGACGGCTGCATCTATCTATCGATGAACAACGTCGTCCATCAGGAATTTCCGGCCATGATCATGCGCATCACTCCGGATGACAAACTCGAGGAGGTCATCACGCTGCCGCCTCACCCGGAAACGAAGCTCGCCAGCCCGTTAGGTAATGGCTTCGGCGCAGACGGCAATTTAGATGTGGCGGATAACCAGGCGTTTTGCACCAAGGAGCCCGCCAAATCCCGGGTGCTGCGGGTGAACATGAAGGACGGCAAGGCGACGGGTTGCGACGTGGTGGCGCAGGGCCTCAACATGGCCAACGGTTTGGCGGCCTGGGGCGACAGCGTGTACGTCTGTGAGAGCGCCATCAACGGTGACGGGCCCATGCCAAGTGGCGTCTATCGATTCAAGCTCAGCGAACTCGATCCCGCCAAACCCATCACCGTCACGGGTTTGGACGACCCTCACCTCGCCGTCAAACTCATGACTCAGAATAAGGAGCACAAAGTCGGTGCCAACGGCTTGGACTTCGACAAAGACGGCAACATGTATGTCTGCAACTTCGGCGACCGGGAGGTCATCAAGGTCACCTTCGATGCGGATGGCAAGGTCAAGACGCAGGCGGTGCTTGCCAAGGACCAAGGAATGGAAAGTTGCGACGGCTTGCATGTGGACGCGGATGGCAATTGTTGGGTGGCGGACTTCCTCGGCAACGCTGTGATTAAAATCGACAAAACCGGCAAGGCCACCATCGTCGCTAAAAACGGCGAGAGCGATGGTGCCGATGGCAGCCTCCATGCCCCATCAGAATGCATGCCGCGTGGCGGCAAGTTGTATGTGTCCAACATCAATCTAACATACGGCCCACACACAGCCAGCAAACTTTTCACCATCTCGGTCATCGACCTCAAATAGCCAGCCATGTCCCCCACCCCACGCCTCGGTATGACCCGTCAACCAAAAATGCTCGTCGCGCTCGCAGCTGGGTTGGCGCTTTCCGGATTGTCAGGGGCGGCCGACACCCCGCCACCCCCAAAATTTCGGTTCGACCCCAACAGCAGCGGCCTGGCCATCGCCGACGACGACAAGCTGCGGGTTCTGCGGCGGGAATTTGCCGCAATCCATGTGGATGCTGTGACACGAGCAATCGACAGCCTGGCCATCAGCTTTCCAGACAAATATGATGTGGCGGCCCACCGTGCGGCGCTCGCAGCATTCAAGGCAAGACAGGCTGAGATCAAGACGATTCTGGATTCCGGCGACCAAGCAAAGCTGAGCGAGGCGGAACAATTGATGAAGGGCGTGCGGATGGCACTTCTAGCTAATCCACTGTTAGATGATGCCCAGTTGCTGATGGTGCGTCGCCCGCGCGGCAATGGATTCATCTCACTCAACAGCCACTGCCACGTTTCAATCGCCCGCGGAGGGTTTGACGATTCAATCATCGTGATGTCCGATCTGCGCGGCAAACCTCGCTTCGACGCATTGTTCAAACCCAGCACAGACGTGGTTGTGCGGGACGTCGAGCCGGATTTTTCAGGCGACAAGCTGTTATTTTCGAGCATGGATGGCAACCGCAAGTGGGCGGTCTTTGAGGTCAAGGCGGACGGCACCCAGCTCAAACAGATATCTCCCAAGGAATATCCGGATGTGGATTGGTTTGACGGATGTTACCTGCCGGACGGCCGGATCATTCTGCTATCAACCGCATCGTATCAGGCGCTGCCGTGCGAGAACGGCAGCCGTCCGATGGCCCAAACCTATCTCTGCGACCCCGTATCCGGCTCGGTCCGCCAACTCACGTTTGAGCAGGACTCGGATTATACACCATCCATCAACAATGACGGGCGGGTCCTCTACACCCGCTGGGAATATTCAGACCTGATGCACTATTTTTCCCGCATCCTGATGACGATGAATCCCGATGGAACCTCGCAACTCTCGGAATACGGCAGTGGCTCGTATTACCCGACGGCACTCCTGCAGGCACGGGCAATCCCCGGCAGCAAACAGAAAGTGGTGGCTATCATTGGCGGCCACCATGACGTGGCCGAGATCGGGCGGATGGTTATATTCGACCCCTATCTTGCCCGAAAATACCCGTTCAAATATCATCCAACGAGCAAGGAGTGGGGACCTGCGGGGTCGTTCCTGCGCATCAACACCGAGGTATTGCCAGCGACAGATACCGGATGTGTGGCGGAGATTCCAGGTTGGGGCAAACCGGTCGTCGGTGATGTGTGCGACCAACAAACCGGCAACCAGTATGAACAGGGCAAACCCATGTTCGTCTATCCTTGGCCCCTCAATGAAAATTTCTTCCTGGTGAGCGCCAAACCAAAGGACACGGAACGGTGGGGCATCTATCTGGTGGACACTTTTGATAATATCACGTTGCTGGCGGAGGATACGGCGGCTTCGTTGTTTGAGCCCGTCGTGCTCAAGGCAAGGCCACGGCCGCCCGTGATCCCGGACCGCATCACACCCGGCTCAAAGACGGCATCCGTACACATTGCCAGTATCTATGTGGGACCCGGGCTCAAGGACGTGCCAGTCGGATCCGTCAAATCGCTGCGGGTGTTTGCCTATCATTTCAACTACGTTGGCACCGGCGGCCACGAATCGCTAGGTGTCGAGGCGGGCTGGGACATCAAACGCATCCTTGGAACGGTGCCGGTGGAGCCCGATGGCTCGGCGTGCTTTGAAATTCCCGCCAACACACCCATATCCATCCAACCACTGGATGCCGATGGGGCGGCGCTGCAGTTGATGCGATCGTGGATTGTCGGCATGCCCAGTGAGCGGGTTTCCTGTGTTGGCTGCCACGAAGACAACCGCAGCTCAGTCCCAGCGAGCCGGACGCTGGCCGACGCCAAACCGATGGCCAAAATCAAACCATGGTACGGCGATACACGCCCGTTCGGATTCGAACACGAGGTGCTCCCCGTCCTCCAAAAGTATTGCATCGGCTGCCACGACGGGCCAGATCGTCCGGCAGGCCTCAAGCCCCCACCCATGGGCAACGGCTACAACCTGCTCCATCCCTACGTTCGGCGTCCCGGGCCTGAGAGTGAAATGGAAGTGCTGCCACCGATGGACTATCACGTTTCGACAAGCCCCTTGATCCAGATGCTCAAGAAAGGCCATCACGGAGTCACTCTCGACCGCGAGGGCTGGGACCGGCTATATGCATGGATCGATCTCAACGCACCATTCAAAGGAAAGTGGAGCCCCGGCGACTTCGAGGGCCACAAGCAAAAAGAGCGCCGCCTGGAGCTGGCCAAGTTGTTTGCTAACAATGACGTGTCTCCCGAGGACGAATATGACCGCCGCGAGCAGGAAATTAAAGCGGGCCAGCCACCCCAATATGTGAAGCCGGCCGAAGTGCCAACACATACAAACACCCCACTCAGCGTGGCAGGCTTCCCCATGACACCCGTCCAAGCCAAGGAGCTCCAAAACAAATCCGGAGAACCCCGCAAGCTGGTGAAGCTGCCCGACGGCAGCGAGATTGCTTTCGTTAGAATACCCGCCGGTTCGTTTGTCATGGGCAGTGACGACGGGATGGCCGACGAAGCCCCGTGTGCCGAGGTCAAGATCAACAAAGCGTTCTGGATGAGCGAGTGCGAGATCAAAAACTCCGAGTATGCGAAATTTGATCCGAAGCATGACACGCGTTACATCGATCAACATGGCAAGGATCACAACTTCCCCGGTTATATCGCCAACCATGCCGATCAACCGGTGGCGCGTGTGACATGGCGGCGGGCGATGGATTTTTGCGGATGGCTGAGCAAGACGGCGGGCTTGAAAGTGAACCTGCCGAGCGAGGCGCAATGGGAATGGGCGGCCAGAGCCGGCACGGCCGGAGATCTATTTTACGGCAGCCGCAACGATGATTACTCGAAGTTTGCCAATCTGGCGGGGCGTGAAACCCGTTGGAGCAAGGTCGGCTTCGAGGGCGGACCGATCATCATGCACCGCAACCCCTATCCACCGGAAATGAATTTCCCGCTGCATGACGAGCGCTTCGAGGACAAGTGGTTCGTGGTGGATTACGTCGCACAATATGAGGCCAATCCTTGGGGCTTGAAAGACATCATCGGCAACGTCAGCGAGTGGACCCGCTCCAACTACAAACCCTATCCGTATAAGGACGATGACGGCCGCAACAACGGCGACCCGAAAGAACGCAAGGTCGCCCGCGGCGGCTCGTGGGCCAGCCGACCAGTCGATGCCAGATCAGCCATCCGCCTGCCGTTCGAGACGTACCAACCCGTGGTTGACGTCGGCATCCGCCTCGTCATCGAGGACTAACGGGAGCCGCCTCACTGCAAACCTGTAATGACCCCCAAGGCAAAAGCGCCAATCTCTGGCTTGGAGCGAGAAGGAGCCGAGAGCCGTAGCCAGGGATGGCGCGGATCGAAAATCAAAGCCTGCTCGCCCCCCGCCACGCGACAATTTTTAACACCTCTCCTTGCTTCGCGAACACACCCAGCCCGAGGCTAGCCTGTGAATAAACACACGCTTGGATTGGGGGGCCTCGATTTATCGTTAGAAATAGGTGTCTTCATGGGCGTAGGGCGGGGCGCAACAGCACAGGAAGCGCAACGGCTCGAGGGCGTGAATTTGGTGCCAGGCGCCGGCGGGGATCAACACCGCATCGCCCACCCCGACTTCACACTCCTCGCCGTCGATTTCCATCAAACCACGCCCAGCCAGCAAATAATAAAACTCCTCACTCAGTCGGTGATGGTGACGCTGAGTGGCGCAACCGGACGGCAGCGTCGCCTCGGCAAGACTTTGATTGATCACCGGGGCATTGGTTGAATCTAATAAACTTCGAATCGTCGAACCATCCTTGGTGGTGAACGGCACCTGTTGCTCGTGCTGGCGAATTTCCATCCCCCAAGTCAATATCCATCGGCCAACTTGCGCAAGCATTGATCCCCCAGTTGACATCCACAACCTTCCTCCTTCCCCATAATCGCTATAAATGTTACCATGCGAGGACTGACCCCGTCGTTCCAGAAAATTAGGGTGGCATCCCGAGGGAGGATGCCACCCATGCTAAGCGATGATATTCTGGGGTTAGGTCAAGCCGAAAAGCGGCGATTATGGAACGACCAAGAGTCGGCAGAAGTTCTTGGAGGCACCCGTCGGTAAGGTGTAGATCACATGCCCCGGGCTGCTTAGCGTATCGACATCTGCCGGATTGGCAGGCGACCAATCAGCAAGATTGCTGGACACTTGCACCTCAAAGGAGGTGACTGCATTGACGTGAGGCCAAGTGACCTTGCCGTTGATGATTGGCGGGTTGGTGGCTCGGCCGTCTGCCCCCATGAAGAAAGCGATTCCGTTCGATACGCCATCGTTGTTATAGTCAAGGTTAGCGGCTTGGCCACCGGCGTGGGCATTGGCCCAAAGTTCGTAGGGGCTCAGCGACGCAACGGTCACCGTGCCAGTGCCGGTGAAAAAGTCCGGGTCAGTGGCCGCACCATATTCACCGGGGCCTTTGGCGACGCCACCGAGGATGAGACTTGGAATCGTCTGGCTGCCGTTGTAATTCAGATCCACCTTGGCAGGTGCCGTGACTTCCAGGCGGGTGGGGGCGAGGGAGTTGAGTGTGGCGCACGAGAGCACGCCAGCCTGGACCTTGGTGGTGCCGGTGTAGGTGGAGCTGCGGAGGATGGTGAGGGTGCCCTCACCCATCTTCGTCAGGCCCCCATCAATGGCTGCGGCGCTTGGATCATGCTCGAGGGCTTGGTCCATGCCGCACTTGAATCCAGCGGTGTCGATCTTGGCCCCGTTGGTGCCTACGTACGCATGGCTGAGATTGCCCATGAGATAGGTTGAGCCTTCGGCAACCACGCTGGAGTCGCCAAAGTTATCATCTTGGGTAGCCTGGAGCACACCGCCGTTGAATCTGAAGATCACCGAACCGGTTGGCGGGACAAGCGCCACACCACCAGCGTCAGTGATATTGTAAACGTTAGGCGTGATCAGAATGCCGCCGTTGAGGTCATACTCGGCATTTGATGTGCCACCCATGCCGCCAAGCATGATCCCGGGGCCATTGTTATTGTACCACGCGGTGCTTACCGCCGGGGTTTTGAAGACGCCGCCGTTTTGGACGATCTTTCCCGTGTCGCCACCGTTCCAAGTGACGACCACAGCCCAACAATTTGTCCAATCGACCACCGCGTTATCGTTGATCGTGAGGGTGGCACCCGCTGCTGAGCCGATGGCCATGTAATTGGCTCCGGTTGTGGTCCACGAACCGCTGCCGTTCAAGACGACGTTAGGGCCTAGAATGACTTCCTCGTCCCAATTTCCGTTAGACCCTGTGCTAACAGCTCCGTTGAGATTGAGGGTGGTTGAAGGCGGGCCGCTGACGACCAGATTGTGGGGAGCGACGAGGTTGGTGGCGACTGTCTGCGTGCCTCCGCTCGTTAGAATGCGAGCCGTTGAGGTGCCATTGCTGAGGGTGATGGTTTCGGCTGCGGTGGGGATGATGCTCTGGTTGGCCACGCGGTTGTTGAACGTCAGGCCGGCAATGGAGACATCGCTGTCGAGTTGGACGATGGCGCCGGCGGCGGAAGTATCAGAGAACACAGCGGTGCAACCGATGCCCGGAACCGAACTCTTCCAGTTATCAACGAGGCTCCAAACGCCGTTGTCCGGGCCCTGCCAGCGGAATGTGTTAGGCAGGGTAATGGCATACTTGGCACCGAGGTATGAGGTCACCGCATACTCATCTTCGGATGACAGTGACGTCTCGTAACCAATGATTTCAGCAATGTCCATGTCACACGAGCCGAGGGTTTCGTTCTGACCAATTTGGTAATAGGGATGGGCCGCGCGATTGGCCGCGTCAGTGGAGTCATCCACAACAATCTTGACAATCATGTAGTCGGTGATGGTGCCGAGTTGAAAACCCGGGCCATTATTCGGCTGCTGATTCAAGAGCAGCGGGCTGCCATTTTTGCTGACTGCAGCTGGGAAGTGGTCTTGCCAAAACCCGTTAGTGCCGCTGGCCAGGTTATAGCTTGACGCGCGGACGGTGAGAAACTGAGTGGAGGCACGACCAAGGAATGAACCGCTGCCATTCCAAGTGACGTGGGGCGAACGAACCACCACATATTGTTCTTTGGTGAACATCGCGCCGGCACAATCGAGAATATTGTTATTGCCCCTGAGGTGAACGGCCGAGAGACCGTTCACATCGTTAAGTGCCAGGCTCGGCGCGCCGTGACTGCCACGAGTGGCCAAATGCCCGCTGCCCGATTGATCCTCCCAAGCGCTCACTCCGTTGGCATCTTCGGTGACGCCCACAGACGCATCATACCAGCAGACCAAGCCACCCGAGACTGGCACCGCTCCCTCCATGATTTTGAGGTTTCCGGCGACGGAGGCGAACGAGTAGTTAGCAGCAGTCATGCTACCGACCTCACAGGTGATCTGATAGTCACCCACCGGCGTGGTGTCGCTGGCCTCGGTGGCGAGCAGCGGCGTCCCAATGATAGCGGCCGAAGTTGCATCTTCGCCATTTTGATAACCAGCAATTTTGTAAGTGAACGCGGGGTTGGGGGTTCCCGGGGCGCGGACCTTGTTGTCTGCTGTGACCGTCAACACGGCTTTATCAACCTCTTGTGAGAAATCGGCGGAACTGCTCGCTAGGAAGATCCCGTGGCCGTTGTACGTTGCTGTGATCGCCGTATGGCTGCCGGCCGCTAACAGGGTGGTGGTGTAGCTTGCCTTGCCATCGACAATACTCACCGCCACCGGGCCGCCCAATGCCACGGCATTGTCGTAGAATTGCAGTGTGCCGCCCGTTGGCGTCGGGGAAACCGTGGCGGTAAACGTCACCGACTGGCCATAGCTTGAGGGGTTGGCGGAGGTTGCCAGTGCGGTTGAGGTGGCGACGGGGTTAGCCACCGTGAACGAATTTGTGGTGGAGGTGGCGGTGACCGGCGGGCCGGCACTATCGGTGACTTCGGCATAGATCTGATAGGATCCGTTAGACATGGCACCCAGATCCGCGGTAAACGTCGGCCCGCTGCCTGTCTGGGGGCTGCCGACCTGAACAAAGGCCCCGGAGCCGGTTTTCTTGTGGAACGAGACGGTGTAGGGGCCCGTGCCACTGGAGACCGAGGCGTGTGCGCTCACGTCGCTACCGGTGGGAAACGCTTGGTTGGCACTCGGGCTGTCGAGTTTCACGGTCAAATTGAGCGGAGTGTAGGCAGTGAGCAGTTGGTATTTGAGCGTAAGGTAGCTGCCAACGGCGGCCTCCTCATCGCTGGTCAAGGCCCGGTTATAGATGAGGATTTCGGCGATATCGCCCTGCCAACTCCCATGAGAGGTCCGGTCCTGGGTGACCTGATTGGCTTGGACGCTGCCGCTGGTGACGAGGGAAATGAGTTGTAACGACTCGCTAGGCAGAGTGGTCGTGGTGCCGTTGACGGCGGTACCCATGAGTTTGGTGACCCCACCTCTGATATTGCCGCTGGACCAGCCGTTCACGCCATCCCAGATCGTGTGGTTGGCTGCCTCGCCGCGGTGGAAATCATAGCTGCTATCATCTCCCAATAGGAAGTGACCGTCCGAAGTTGTTGCATTTTCCTTGAGCACCCAAAAGGCACTCCTGATCCCCGTGATGCGGGTGAATTTGAGGTAGTCACCGGTATTATTGTTGCCCGAATTGAAGCGCAACGCTGGCATCCCGTTGAGCCCGCTGGCCACGTATTTCGGGTACCCCGCGCTGGAACCCCCCTGGCGCAAAGCGTGATTGTTTTGCCCGGATGTGTCCGTCCATGTATCAACTTGCTGGCCGTCGATCAGGCCGGTGAGTGCCGAAGCATCCAAGCTGAGGACGAGTCCGTTAGTAATGGGTGGCTGGGCTAACGCGGACGGACCGGTGCCGATCAGCAAACCGGCTGCCAGGGCACCGGCGAGTTGATTCAAATTGGGTCTGATCATGCCTATCTTGGTGGGAATTCTCATGGTGATTCTTTGTCAGGGTGAATGATGCATGCCTGATCCCTCAAAAACGAAATTTTCTCGCAGAATCACGGGCAGTCATCTGGATTTCCAAAAAGCCTATCCTGTCCGGTTTGCCAAGGAAATTTTTGGGAAATTTTTTCTTGGCAAATCGGGCAACAATCCATTTGCTGATGTTTCCAGCAGCTTTCAAACTTGAAGTATCTACTTGCTGTGTCTGATCAACACGACCCCAGTCATGCGGACGAGACGTCCCGTCCAGCTGGGCCTCCCGCCGAGGTCCAGCAAACGGCTGATTTTCCAGATATCTCAGGGCCAACTCGCAACCAGCCGCCTGAGATACCCCACACATCTGGCAGCGAGCCGAGTGGTTCTGCAGCCGCCAACCGCCGCAGACTCGCCGAAGCAAAGTTGCTAGACACCCCGACAATTTTTCCCCTCGACCCGGCCCCTCTGAGCCGACCGTCCTTGGATCACGAACTCCAAGTCCATCAACTCGAGCTGGAGCTACAGAACGAGGAACTGCAGCGGACCGTCGAAGAACTGGAGGATTCCCGCCAACGCTATTTCGACCTCTATGATCTGGCACCCGTTGGCTATTTGACCATCGGCCCGGCAGCGCAGATTTTGGAGGCGAACCTCACCGCCGCCACCCTCCTGGGTACGGACCGTCGCTGGCTTGTCACCAAACCGCTCACAAGCTTCATTCACAAGGAGGATCGGGACCATTTCTATCTGAACCGGAGGCAGAATGGGAGTTCTGCTGAAGCAAATCGCTGCGAACTGCGCATGGTTAAAGGC
>JBAXCM010000115.1:0-10791 GCA_037141475.1 Verrucomicrobiota bacterium
GATCTCAAGGGCGGAGGGCAGATGGCCCGCGTTGAGGATGGCTTGGACGGCGGCGGCGGCGAGTGCAAAATCCGGGAAAATGGCCGCGTACATGCCGCGGCTGGCGGGTCGTGGGATGAGCCGCAAGGTGGCCTCGGTGACGACACCGAGCATCCCCTCGGAGCCGGTGAACAACCCGACAAGGTCGAAACCGGTCTTATTTTTGTGCAAGCGGCCACCGCTGCGCAGGATGCGGCCATCAGCCAGCACGACCTCCAAGCCCAAGACGTAGGCGCGGGTCACGCCATATTTCAGGCAGCGCGGGCCGCCGGCATTGGTGGCGATGTTGCCACCGATCGAGCATTCCTTGAGCGACGCCGGGTCTGGCGGGTATTCCCAGCCGAGGTCGCGGACGGCCTCCTGCAAGACGTGGGTGATGACGCCGGGTTGGACGACGGCCACGCCATCTTGCGGATGGATGCCCAGGATCCGATTCATGCGGGCGGTGGATAGAACGATGCCACCCTGGATCGGCACGCAGCCGCCAACGTAACCCACTCCTGCGCCCCGCGTGGTCACCGCCAAATGCCGGGCGTGGGCGTAAGCCAGCACAGCGGCCACATCCGCCGTGCTTTCCGGAAATACCACCCATTCCGGCAAGTGAGAGGCCGACCATTTATCACCTGAGTGCCCGGCGAGCACCTCTGCGGTGCTCGACACCTTATCCGCACCGATGAGCCCGGCGAGCTGCTCGGCGATGGTCGTCACGCGTAAATGTTTTTGTAATACTCGTCGGCCATCCGGTCCGCATCGAAAAATGGAACCACCTGATTCATGGAATTGAGCACCAAACTATACCAATCATCCGGTTTTTCGTAATAGAGTGGCAACACCGTGTCATTGAGGATTCGATAGATTTCGAGCATGTCGTAGCGGTCGCGGTCTTGCGGGCTGAGCTGGGGATCGGCAGGGGGCACAATGAAGGAATTTTGCTTGTCGCGAGCGAATTCACAGACCCAGCCATCGTTGGTTGATAGATTCACAGAGCCATTCATGGCGGCGGACATGCCGGAGGTGCCTGAGGCCTCGAGAGTGACCACTGGGTTGTTGAGCCAAATGTCCGAGCCGTTTTTCAAAAGGCGCGACAAAGCCAGCTCGTAGCCGACCAACACGCTGGCATTGGGCATGTCCCTGGTGAAGTGGATGAGGTGATTGAAAGTCTCGATGGCACCGCTATCAAACGGATAGGGTTTGCCGGCCCACAAAATCTGGATCGGACGCTGGGCATTGCCGATGAGATCGCGGAACAAGTCGGCGTCCCGCACGATCAGGTCCGGCCGCTTGTAACCGGCGAAGCGGCGGGCCCAGACGAGCGTTAGCACATCGGGATCGAAGCGCTTGCCGGTTTGATCGGCCACCAGTTCGAAGAGTGCCTCCTTGAGCTGGCGCTTGCGCTGGCGCAGCGCATCGAGATCCCCGGCCTGACGGGCCGCTTCGAGCGGCTTGTCCGCCCAGAATTTCTTATTTTGGGCGTTGGTGACGTGGGTGATGTTGCAGATATGGGGATACTTGCTCCACATTTGGCGGGACACTTCGCCATGGAGCTTGGAAACTCCGTTGGCCGAGTGACTCAGGCGCAACGCGGCTAGCGAATGATTGAACACGTCCCCCTCCAAGCCTGTGATAGCCCGCAATTCACCCTCCGGCACGTCACCAAAAAATGAGAAATCCCGCAGCAACTTGAAATCATGGGTTTCATTGCCAGCTTCCTCGGGAGTGTGGGTAGTGAACACGAAGCGGCGCTTGACCTCCTCGATTTTACGAAACCGCTCATAAACGCGGAATGCGGCGGACAAGCCGTGGGCTTCGTTGAGGTGCCAGACGTCCGGATCCACGCCGAGTTCTTCGAGCAAGCGTGCTCCGCCGGCACCGAGGATGATGTATTGGGCGATGCGCCGAAGGTAGTCGTTGTCGTAGAGTCGGTGGGTCAGGGCCCGCGAGAGGGTATCATTTTCCTCGATATCGGTGCTCAGGAAAAACATGGGCACAGTGCCAAACTCGTCGCCGGGGAGAAACATCGCCTTGACCCACACTGGGTGACCGTGGATCGGCACGGTGAAGCGAATCCCGGTGTCCTTGAGGAAGGAGTAACGTTTTTTGCGGAACTGAATGGCCAGTTCCTGGTCTTCGCCGCGGGATTGGTCGTAGTAGCCGTAGGTCCAGAGGATACCGATCCCACAGAGGTTTTGGCGCAAATCAGCTGCTGAGCGCATGTGCGAACCAGCGAGAAATCCCAGCCCTCCAGAGTACACCTTGAAGCACTGGTCTATCGCAAATTCACAGGAAAAATACACCACACTCTTGGCATACTGCGACGCTATCTTGTAACTGTGGGCAAACGGCTTGGGTAAAAATGATTTGGGCATTGTTAAATTTGTTAGGGTTAAAACTTGGGAACGGGTGAAAATCAGACCATGCAGATAGCGTGCCAGAACGGCGGGCGTCGCTCAATGGGTCCAGTCGAGGACAACTTTCCCGGATTGTCCCGAAATCATGGTGGCAAAGGCTTGTTTAAAATCGCGGAAACCAAAGCGATGGGTGATGACCGGGGCGATATTCAGGCCGGCGCGGATCATGCTGCTCATTTTGTACCAGGTTTCGAACATTTCGCGGCCGTAAATGCCTTTGAGGACGAGCCCTTTGAAAATGACCTTGTCCCAATCGATGGCGACTTTTTCAGGAAAAATGCCCAAAAGTGAGACCTTGGCCCCGTTGGAACTGTGCTCGAGGATGTCGCTCAAGCCCGATGGATGCCCAGACATCTCCAAGCACACGTCGAACCCTTCCTGCATCCCCAGCTCCCGCTTGACGTCAGCCAACGACTCCGTGGCAACATTGACAACCCGGGTGGCACCTAAGGTTTTGGCAAGTTCCAGCCGATACGGGTTCACATCGGTGATGACAATGTGGCGGGCTCCGGCAAATTTACAAATGGCAGCTGCCATGCAGCCGATCGGCCCGGCGCCGGTGATGAGCACATCCTCCGCCACCAAATCCCAGGACAGGGCGGTATGAACGGCATTGCCGAGCGGATCAAAGGTGGAAATGACCTCCTCGGGAATGTTCGCGTTGACCTTGTAAACATTCCGATACGGGATGGACAGGTACTCTGCAAATGCCCCCGGCCGGTTGACGCCCACACCCAGCGTGTTCGGGCAGAGGTGGCGACGACCCGCCAGGCAATTTCGACAACGGCCGCAGACGATGTGACCCTCGCCGGATACCAATTCGCCGGGCTGTACCTCAGTGACCCCCGAGCCCACCGCCTCAACCACCCCACAAAACTCGTGGCCCACATGCATTCCCACCGGAATCGTGCGCTGCGCCCAAGCGTCCCAGTTCCAAATGTGCACGTCGGTCCCACAAATCGACGTCTTGCGAATCTTGATCAACACATCCATCGGACCCACTTCCGGGTCCGGGACGTCTTCCAACCACAATCCGGGTTCTGCCTTGGCCTTGACGAGTGCTTTCATTTTGCTGCCCCGCAACCCTGCCTCAACCCACACCCCCGGCGATAGAAAAAATTTTCACACCCTGAAGAAATCCGCGTTGGCCACGGATCGCTGTCGGCCCGGACCTGCAAACTTTTCAAGGTGAGGATTTGGGAGGGGTGGCGCTGATGATGACCTTGCGAGCTGCCTCGCGATGGATGCGCAACACCCCGGATGCGCCATGGTACTCTCCGTAACTCCACGCCGAGGTGGGCAGTTCCTTACCGTCGACAGTGAGGCTCACCGGCTTGAAACTCAGGCGAAGTTCCTCGTTGCCACCTGCCTCAAACGCCGAGTAGGTGACCTGCCCGGGCTCATATTTCACTTGTTTGATGATGGAATCCGTCCCGATAAGATGATCCGCATCCGCCGGTGCCATCTCCGGAAGCTCGGCCATCCCATCCTGAATATGGCACAAGTAGTCAAAATACGAGTCAGTGAACCACGGACAGGTGTAGCCAATCCCAACGTAGTTCACCGCGCACTGGTCCATCGAATGCTTGCTGAAAAACGAATATATCGATAGGGCAAAGGCGGCACGAGCTTCCTCCCGCCAACCGGCATCTTGTGAGACACTGAACCACTCTGCGGCAATCGAGGCATAGCGGGCGGTATGACTGCCCATTTCCAAAAAGCAGATATCCTGTTCCTTGATGCTGGTGGCACCAAAGCGTTTGGTTTTACCGAAGCGGTCCCTGACCATGGCTAACAACTCAGGCACATGACGCTTATAGTCTGGATCCATTTCCGGGTGGCGAAGCATGAAGCGAGCCGTCTCCATCGGGATCTGTTGATTGAGGTTGCTGTGGTTGTTCACCATGTCCTCGTAGTAGCCCGACCACTTCTGATTCTTCATCGGATACTCGAGGATCCACTTCCAGAGTGCATCGCGAGCGGCGGGATACTTCCCGGCGCCGGTCTCGCCAAGGCGGATCAGCTCGTCGAACAATATGACCGGGCAGATCATTGCGGCGGTGTAGTTGTCCACCACTTCCCCGGTCTTGCGATTGACCCTGAAGGGCAGCGGAGACTTGTTTTCATCGCCGGGCTGGAGGTGGGCGGTGAGGGTTGTCGCAATTCCGCATGCCGCCTTCAAATACTTATCCTCACCCGTGAATTTGTAGAATTTTAGATAGGCCACGCCCACCAGACTCATCTTATCAGGCTCGCTGCGCTCATCGGTGTATTCCCCGTCCGGGCTGTCATCCTGAGTGCTCGGCACGTTCGGCCATGCCCAGTCCGTCGGCGAGTGGTAAAACAGCACCCGATCCAAGATCCGCCGAACGGGTGGAATGGCCTGCTCATCGCCCGTATAGGCAAAATACCGCGCCAAACTCTCCATCGCCCAGTACGCATGACTCCCCTGGCAATTCTGGTTGGCCAAATACTCGCCCTTCGGGCTCAACTTCGAGGTCACCAAATACCACGGATCATCACCAAATTTGGTCGGAACCGTGGGACAACTCTTGATGAAGTTCATGCTCCATTTGAGCACGTTGTCATAACTCGTCCACGGCTGCAGGCGGCCTTGCGCATCTAGCACCACCTCGTGGTCGCGCAGTTTGTCCCCGCCTCTGGCGCTCATGGCGCCAAGGGCCAACACTGACATTAAAAAAGCAAGCGGGCGTTGAATATCTCTCATTGTGTTCATAACTGTGCCGACGGCACCGAAGTATCTACCAGATGCCCGGAAAGTGTCAAAACATTACAGTGTCACGGATAAGTAGTCGATAATTGTCAATTGCCTTTAACCCTATCAATGAACATTTCCACACAATGTGAAAAAAATGACGCTTTCGACAATATTTTCTGGACGCGTCTAATGATTTGGTTACTTTTCATCTCTGTATCGAGAGACTACATATAAACACCGGGGTCGAGCGGCTCGAAAACGTAACCAAAAGGAGTTCCACATGAAATGTTCTTGCTTCATCATTCCCCAAGATGTCCTTAAAAAATTCGCTTCCGATCCGGAATTGTCCGCGGAGGTTCGCGCGAATTTCGCGCACACGGCTGCCGTCAGTCAACAGGTGCGGGCCTTGCGCGAGCAGCACACGGCCTTGTCGTTGATTGTTAAACCCATTCCACTTCCCTTGCCCTGGCCCCACCCCCCATGGCCACCGCTGCACCTGCTGCCGCCTTCGGTCATGTTCGATTGCCAGCACGGCGTTTCCCTGCCGGGTGTTCCGGTGGACAATCCAACAACATCGGCGGACGGTCCGACGAAGCGTGCCTGCGACGAAGCCGAAGCGGTAGCCAAGTTCTATTGGGATGTCTTTCGGCGTGATTCTATTGATGACCAGCACATGACCCTCGTGTCTTCAGTTCACTACTCGAACAATTTTAACAACGCGTTCTGGAACGGATCTCAAATGACCTATGGCGATGGTGACGGCCAGATTTTCATTGATTTCACCTCAAGCAACGACGTAATCGGACACGAGTTGACCCATGGTGTAACCCAGCATACGGCAGGATTCTCGTATTCCAATGAAGCAGGCGGCTTGAACGAAAGCATGTCGGACGTTTTCGGCTCCATGTTCCGCCAATGGCAGGCGGTGCCTCAACAAGATGTCAACTCGGCTGACTGGCTGATCGGCAAGGACATTATCGGGCCAGTATCTCAGACGCGTGGCTTCACCTGCCTGCGGGACATGGCTAATCCAGCCTCGCCTCACTGCCTCGCACCTCAACCAACCACCTTCAGTCAATATCACGCCGGGATGGATCCGCATTATAGCAGTGGGATTCCAAACCTCGCCTTTTGCAGGGCCACAAAAGCGGCTGGTGGGCATTGTTGGGATAAAGTTGGACAGATATGGTACAAGGCGCTGACAGGTTTTCCACCTAGTCCTAACATGCTGATGAAACAGTTTGCCAACCGCACGCGGAGCCTGGCCCAAAGCATGTATCCCGGTGATGCCACGGTTTTTAGCGCTGTTAATAACGGTTGGACTTCTGTCGGGTTGTAAGGAGTCAGACGACTGGCCGCAATACAGAAACCTATTGTGAATGGCAAAGGGATCGTGATCATTCAGCCAGTTGGGGGTTTCGTCGGTGACGGAGCCCCCAACAGCTTTTTCCGTAGTGAAGGGCGCTTAGCACTTTCTTCTCTCTCAACGCAAGATTGCGCGAGAATTGAGGCACTTTTCTCCAAGCCGTTAGCTGGAGGAGGAACCTTCTATTATAGAATTACGTTACAAGGTCCTGATGGACAAACGACGGTTGACGCCCCACCCGAGGCGGTTCCCGAAGTCTTGATAGCCTCCATTCATAGCAGTATGTTGTAACACTGGGTGAAGGTCGAACCGCTTGGGGGGCGCAGGCATGTTGAAATGACCAAGCGCCGGGCCCGCGTGGACTGGCAGGGACTCATTAACGGAATGCTCGACGAACGCGATCAGGGCGCCATCAAAGTGTTTCCGGTCAATGGGCAATCTTTTCTGCAAAGATTTTTCGTGAACAGGTTTGGTTTTTGACGGCTTCTGACAATATTTCATGAAACGGACCGCTCGTACCTGAATCCATGAAACTCCTCATCTCCGCATTTCTTTTGTGCAGCGTTGCCGCGTTCGGTTATGAACGCTTGCAAGGACCCACCGAATTGCTCTTCTCTGATAAGGAGAAGGCGTTCAACGGCTACACGCTCTTCGGCGTGGGCAGTCGAACCTATCTACTCGATATGGAGGGTAGCGTGGTTCACACTTGGCCGGTCGGAACCAATCCACATCTGTTGGAGAACGGCCATGTTCTGGACGCGTCGAAGGACGATCCCAGCGGGTTCCAAGGATTCCAGGAGGTCGATTGGGACGGAAAAACCATTTGGGAATACACAGAAATGCGTGAGGGCTACGCTCCGCACCATGATTGGGTTCGCATCTTCAACAAGGCTCTCAATGCTCCCTGCACACTCTATATTGCAAATAAATCCATCACCAACGACCAAGCAATCGCCGCTGGTGCCGACCCCAAAATGGGCCCCTTCCGCGAGGGACAGATGGATGCCATTGTCGAGGTGGATATGCAGGGCAAGGTGGTGTGGGAATGGTGGTTCTTCGATCATGTCGTTCAGGACATCGATCCGGCAAAGCCCAACCACGTCGGACCCGGGAAAACCATCGCGGATCATCCGGGGCGCATCAATCTCAACATGCCGGGCAAACCACTGAAGCGCGATTGGTTGCACTGCAACTCACTCGATTACAATGCAGAGTCCGGCCATCTGGTCATCAACTCGGTGCAGGGCGAATTCTATGTCATCGACCATGACGGCACCTTCGTTGCTGCCGATGCAACGGCCGGCATCGCCAAGGCCGCCAGTCCTGCCGGTGACTTTCTCTATCGATTCGGTGACCCCGCCCGCTATAAGCAGGGCGATCCACCTCGCGTCCTGGAGAACTGGGATTCCGCCACTTCAGGGCACAAACAAATGGGTGGTGCCCATGACGCTCACTGGATCCGCCCCGGTCTGCCAGGCGCCGGCCACATCATGGTCTTCAACAACGGTCAGTACCTCTACCAACGCACACCACAGTCATCTATTTTGGAAATTAACCCGTTCCTTGACGCCGAAGGCCACGAGTCAGCCAAGTACATCAATCCGCCGCTCGCTGGCTACAAGCGTGAGACTTACGACCACGACACTCACAACGAACCACGCCAGATATCCAAACAAATTGTCTGGAGTTATCGCTCCGTCAACAGTCATAATTTTTTCAGTCACATCGGCTCCAGCGGCCAGCGCCTTCCCAACGGCAATACATTCATCTGCTCCAATACCGAAGGCCATTTCTTTGAGGTCACTACCGATGGGAAATTGGTCTGGGAATACATCAACCCCGTCACCCGTGATGGAGCTCTAAAAGTGCTAGGAGACGCTCTGCCAATGACCAACTCCGCCTTTAGAGCCTTTCGCTATGGCGCAGACCATCCCGCTTTCAAAAACCGGGAACTGACACCGCAAGGAACCATCACCGACCGCGCCGCCCAAGGGCTCGATGTCCAACCCAAGCGGCGTCCACCGGGTGACCGCCCACCCGGTGGCGGCGAACGGCAGGGCCGCCGCGGACAAGGCGGAGGACAAGGAAAGGGGGGCAAATGATACGCTTAACCCTTATTTTACTTTTGGTCTGCGGACTCGCGGGTGCAAAGGATGCCGGAAATCAACAGGGACGCAGGGGTGGTTCCAAGCAACCCGTTCAGACATCCAAGTGCAATGATGTTCCAGCGCACCCGTTTGACCTGATTCTGGGCCGACCCACCACAAAATCGGTTACGGTGAGTGTCCTGAGCTATGATGATGTGGAGGGTTGGCTTGCCTACGGGAATGAATCGGGCAAGCTGGATACCCAAACCACGAAGCGGCTGTTCAAGAAAGCGGAGCCAGCAGAGATCATGCTTTCGTCACTGGGACCTGACACTCGATACTATTATCAATTCCATTCGGCACGGGGTAATAGCGCCGAGTTCGCATTTCACACCGCACGCCCGCCAGACTCTCCCTTCACATTCACGATTACTGCGGATTCACATCTCGACGAGCGCACAGATGTCTCCATCTATCAGAGATCCATGGCCAGCGCCTTGGATGAGAAGCCGGACTTTCATATCGATCTGGGCGATACCTTCATGTCCGAGAAACACCCGGACCGGGAGTCGGCCGCAAAACAATATCTCTCGCAAAGGTTCTACTTCGGGCAGACCTGCCAGTCCGTTCCGTTGTTCCTCGTCCTCGGCAATCATGATGGCGAATCCCCGCGTGGACGCGGAGATACTTCAGACAGCCTGGCCATTTGGTCCAACATGATGCGCAAACGGTATTTCCCTAACCCGGTTCCAGACGACTTCTTCACTGGCAACGCCAACAAGCATCCTGAGGCCGGTCTGCTGCAGGATTACTATGCATGGCAATGGGGAGATGCCCAGTTTATCGTTCTCGATCCGTTCTGGTTCACCCAACAACAACGCGGTCACAAGGACAATTGGAGTCGAACGCTCGGCACTAACCAATATCAATGGCTCAAGAATTCTCTCGAATCCAGCAAGGCGAAATTCAAATTCATTTTCATCCATCATCTGGTCGGCGGTGCCGATGACCAATGCCGGGGCGGATCGGAGGCCGCACCCTTGTACGAGTGGGGTGGCAGAAATGCCGATGGCTCGGATGGCTTTGCGAAAAATCGCCCGGGCTGGGCGGCTCCCATTCATCAACTTCTGCTCAATAACAAGGTCAGCATCGTCTTCCATGGACACGACCATTTTTACGCAAAGCAGGATCTGGATGGCATTGTCTATCAGGAAGTCCCGCAACCGGGTGCCACGGGCAATGCTAGGGCACCACGCTCAGCCTCTGAGTACGGCTACAAGAACGGGGTGATTCTAGGGGGTTCCGGGCACCTGCGGGTTTCGGTTGCCTCCACCCAGACGATGGTTGAATACATCAACACAGATCAGGCAATCGCCCATTCTTACATCGTCGCTCTGCACGCAGCAAACAACAAGCCGTAAAGCCATTGATATGTGATTCAAACCCATCTGGCCGCCACCTAGAACCGTGAGAATTGACGGATTTCCGGTCTGTCCACCCGCTGTGGCAGGCAGTCCAACTGTCGCAGTGACCGTTCCAATGGTGGCCAAACCATGAGAGTTGGTGATCGTCACTGAGAATGTATCTGCACCTGTGAACCCAGCGGGTGGCGTATATACGATGCAGGATGCCTGTAACGACACCTGCGTTCGATTGCTGAACATGGCCATATCCACCACCATCGGCACGCCGCCTGAGAAAAATTGCGACGTGAACCTCACGACTTGATCGTCGATGGCTTCCATTCCAAGAACGTTGTTGAGGTTGAGCACCACGGGCTGCGTCGGAATACTAGACAAATCGGCAATCGGCTTGTCGAGCACCGGTAACAATTTCGTGCCGGCGCCAGCGAAAGAGACAATTCCGGGAATTATCAGAAGGCTGAGCATCCCGATGCGGCAAGAATATATTGATTTCATGAGAGTAGTTCTTGGAGAGGATTGCAGCACTTGTACTGGGATGTGGAGCGGTTAGGGGGGCAGAGGCGGATCAATTCTTTGTATTGGCGTGCCAACCGGCACCCAGCGCCTTGATCAGCGAGACGCTGGCGGCAACCCTGCTGGCACTCAACTGCACAACCGTCACCTCGTGAGCCAGTGCCGAACTTTGGGCGATGGCCACATCCAGATAGGTAAGCACCCCGCCCTGATAGCGGGTGTTGGAGATATCCAG
>JBAXCM010000116.1:0-10729 GCA_037141475.1 Verrucomicrobiota bacterium
ACATCAACCCGAATGAAACCCATTGACATGAAACGCAGCATCCTCATCGCCGGTACATTGACCGCATTCGCCACTCCTGCCATTCACGCCGACCTGCGGGCCAGCGCGAGCTACGCAATTGCAACCGAAAGCGCAGATGCCGGCGGCAATCGCGCAACTTCAACAACCTACACCAACGACGCCAGCCTCGGCGGTATCGCGGGTATCAGCACCGTGGCCGCTCCGGCGGAGACGGCGAAAAGCGGTTACGTCGGCCAACTCTATGAGGTTACCGCACTGCAACTCTCTACCACATCAGCCACCGTGAACGAAGGCGGTACCCTGCAACTCGCTGGCACGCAGTTGCTTGACGATGGCAGTACCCTTGACGTGGCTGCCAACGCGATCGGCTGGAGTGTGCAGAGTGGACCGCTCACCGGCATCAGCGCCACGGGTCTCGCGACGGCGGACAATGTCTACCAGGCCACCCTCGCGATCGCACAGGGCTCGTACGCAGGTCTCAGCAGCACCTTGAACCTAACAGTACTTAATGTGAACTCTGACAATTTCGGCACCTATGCTGGCGATGGCATCGACGATGCCTGGCAGGTGCAATACTTCGGCCAGCCGCCCAATGCCCGGGCCGCGCCGAATTTCGTTAGCGACGGCAGTGGCCTGACCAATCTCTTCAAATACACCGCCGGGCTCGCCCCTAACAACCCTGCCGCCACCTTCACTGTGCTGGTGAATCCGGTGCCCGGCCAACCAACCCAGCGCGCCATCGTCATCAGCCCGACGTTTGCGGACCGAACCTATACCGTCGAGTATTGCGCCAGCCCACCGAGTTGGTCCACTCTGAGCGGGTCCTATGCCGGCACTGGCGGAGCGCTGACAGTGACCGACGCCAACGCCAGCAATCCCTCAAAATTCTACCGGGTGAAAGTTGCCAAACCTTAGCCGTATTAGTAGCCGATCCAACTTTACCCAGGTTAGGCAGGCCAGCAGGCAAATGACGCGTTGCATGAGGATGCGTTGAGTTAGGCTTATTGCGCCGGCGGATACTCGATGCTCACCCGATAGAAACGCCGGTTGATGCTGGAGGGCGGCGTGCCGGTGGCGGTGCCATCGTCTGTCCAGTTGACGACGCCGCCGGTGCCAGGGATCACGGCTCCTGCGCTTGCCCATGTCCCGGATAGATCGGCGGCGTATGATATTTGATAGGTCCGGTCTATCAATGTGGGAAACCGGAGGGTAAAGCGCCCCTGTTCATCCTTACCGACGGTTACGTTCAAGCCCATGGCATGGACCACGGTCGGATCCAAGCCGAGGACGAATTTTTCGCCGTTAGTCATGCCATCGCCAGCGGCGGCTGGCTGATCGGCGACGGACGGGTCGGTGATATTCAGGCCGTACTGCTGTTTCCACCAATCGGGAATACCGTCATTGGCGGTGGAGATCGACACGCTCGGGCCTGTTTCAAAACCGATGGCAAACGACTGGCCGTTGGTGACGGCCACTTCCACTTGCTGGGTCTGGGCTTGGTTGCGCATGTTGAGGGTGTCGAAGCCGGAGTTGGGCTCGCGATCGACTGCCGCGCTATTGTACAACGCGCTATATCCGCCGCTGTATTTCACGAACGAACGGACGCAGCGCGTTTGGGCGTCCCGGTCGATCACACTCACCTCGCCATTGACGACATCATGGAGCGTGCTGAGGTTGGCTTGTCCACTGACTAACAAATCATATAGATTAGGGGACATGCCATGACGGACAT
Organism: Verrucomicrobiota bacterium; assembly: GCA_037141475.1. Lineage (GTDB taxonomy): Bacteria > Verrucomicrobiota > Verrucomicrobiia > Verrucomicrobiales > Akkermansiaceae > Luteolibacter. The sequence goes on from JBAXCM010000116.1 coordinate 1,754, forward strand.
AGAGTGTGTTGATGTCGGCGGCAAGGTGATATTGCGCGGCAAGCCTGCTGGAGCGCGGTGCTAGGGTGATGGTCTTGGTGACTTTTCCGTCGCTACTAGCAAACGTCCAGCCGCTACCGCCGACCACCGGAGTGACCGAGTAATCGGCATTCACATAAGCATGGGTACCAGTGCCCGCACCGCCGCTCTGTGCGAACCAGTCTTTGAAGCCACTGGTGCGATAGGCAGGCTCGCCGGTGCTGGCGGATAGATGAACGTTGCCTTCCTCTTCGGTCTCCGACCCCGCGTAGCTGAGTGGATTGCCAAGGGCCTGAAATACCTCACTGCTTGCAATGTCGCGAACCCAGGCGTGGGTCATGCGACCGCCAATGCGCTCAAACAAAGCGAACACCCGGTCGTTGAACAGAAGGTACTCCGGCTCACCATCTAAATCCACGTCAGCCGCCTCGGCCACTGCGGTGGTGGTGTAGCTGCCGGTGGCTGCCGCAGTCGCCCATGCGGCGACCCGGCTGTAAACTGCGGCGCTGCGCGTTTGGGCCTGAGCGAATTTTGCAAAGGGGGCCAGGGTTTGGCTGGTGACGTCCGAATAGATATATTCACCATTGCTGAATTTGCTCAAATCGTTAGCCGTCTGGTTGTGAAATGCCGTTTCAAAAACAGAGGCGTGCAGGGTGCCGCGTGCCAATTTGGTCAGCGATCCAGATGTCCCGCTGAGACCGGCCACGCTATTCCAAACCCTGTCGGCCAGACCGCTGCCAGAGCCGATCTGGCCGTAGGCAAGCGCCAGCGGCACTCCTGCACGCACGTCAAAAACCTTGCTAGCCAAACCTTCCTCCATCGCCGAACCCGCATACCAGTGGTCGTATCCCTGCTCCGTTGCGTGGTCCAGCCAGTCATTTGCCACTTGCGCCAATACCAAACCGCTCCCACGTTGCACCGCGCCAAATCCGCTTGGCATGGCCGGGCTGGGCGGCACGGATGTGTCAATCCGCCCACCAGCGATCTCGTCAGGAGTGACGACCTGGATCCACGGGTGACTGGCCAGCCACGCGATGTTTTGATCGTAGGCTGCAGCGGCAGCATTGTTGGAAAAATCCTCCCAATGGTTGGCCAGCACCACCACTTGATCGTTAGGACCGCTGCGCGCCAGGTGTTGCAGCAAGTTGCGCAGTGGCATCGGCAGACCATGGTCGTTGTTCTGGAGCAGATAGGGGCCGAGCCCGTCGTTGATGACGAAACACGTGGTGTCATTGATTTGGTTCAGGCGGTAGGCATCGCTTGTTAGAGACGATGACCGCCCGAACCATTTCTGGACATGGCGTGTTTGGTCGATGAATGTGAAGCCGTAGCCGAGGTCGTGGACCTTATCGAGCACCCCGTGGTCCGACACCCGCTCGGGCGTCCAAAAGACATGGGTGGAGGGTGCGTGACCGTAGATAGATGTTAGAAAATCACTGGCAAGTGTCACGTTGTCGCGATTGTAGGCTTTGCTGAAATACGGCAGAATGTGATCAGAGAACGTGCTGCCTAGCAAATTGACGGTGCCGCTGGAGATCATGCCGGCAATGCGGGCATTGAGCGCCGGGCCGTCCCGCCACGGGTGAGCGGATGCGGGATCGGCCGCCGCCCATTGAATTGCGGAGGCGAGCGTCGGGGTGATATGCAGGGTCAGCGGGACGTTATAGGCCAGATGGGCGTCCAGCGGGCGGAAATATCCCGCGCCGGCGTTGGTGTTGACGAGGTTCTGGATGGTGCTGCCGGGCTGGATCGCCTGGTTGCCGTGGATGAGGGAGATGACCTTGACGCGCTTGCCTCGGTCGTTATCACCGCTCAGGCCAACCCATGCCCGAAGCACACTGTTAGGACCACTGATATATGCCTGGTCCTGCCAGTAGTCCGAGGCGATCCAATCGTTGCGAATCGCGTCGCGGATGTCCGAACGGCCGCCCAAGTCACCTGCGCCCGGCGGGTTGTTACCGGTCCCATCCTTGGTGGTATATACCTGATAGTTCAGGGTTGACGCATCGCCGCCCCAGCCCGCGTCGAGGAGCGCCTGGCGGCTGATAGAAAACTCGACCGCGTCGAGGTCTGAGTTATAGCACGACTTCCCAAAGCCATTAGCCGAGTTTTGATCCCGCGCCGCGACGTTGAACTGCGCCAAATCCTGGCCGATAGCCGTCGAGTGCGCGCCAGGGCCGCTGCGGGATTTATCCCACAAATAGATGCGGCCGGTATCCGTTTGGTAACTGGCGACGACGGCCTGCCAGCCCATGGTGGTGCCTGTGTCCACCTCATCAGGCAGGTTGTATTCGCCGGTGCCGGGGTTACCGAAATTGAGTGCCACATAGATATCAAGGTTACCTTGTTCGGCGAGGACCTTCAGATCGTTGAGATCAACACGAAAATAAAATTTACCGTCACCGCCGAGGTTTGGATCGCCTCCGTCGTGAGCATAGAAGGCCACCAAATCACGTGACGTGTCCCAGCCGTCATTGGCGTGATAGACATCCGAACCGCTATTGTTAGGTCCATCTCCATCTCGGAAATCCAGGGCGATGAGATCGTCGGCCGTCCAATCGGTGAAGCTGTGGCTGTTAGTCACGGCACCCACGGTGGTCGTCACGCCCGGGCCGATCTGGATGGATCCCGGGGGAGGTGGCTTTGGTTGGCCGGCGATGTGCGGATCCAAGCCGCTGAGGAATTTTGTCAGATTACTGATGCCATCGCTGGCGGGCGATCCATCCGGGCCGTTTTCGGTGGTGGTGATGAGCTTGCCTGTGTGCAAATTGTAGTGGCCTATCACGCCGTCATCCCAGGGGTCGAGGTGATGCTGGAGTTTCCAGCCATCGGGCAGGCCGTCGCCGCTGGTGCTGGTCAGGCGCGGGTCTGTTTCCAGCCAGAGAACATCCAATCCGTCGGCGCGGACGCCGCCTGCGGGGCGGAAGATGGCGGCCATGCGCTGTTTGTCGAGGGCGGTGGAAGTGAAAATGGAACCAGCCGATGGGCCGCTGACTTCGAGATATGGGTAGCAAAAATCGGAGTAGCGGAAAGTCACCGGGGTGCCGGAGCGAGTGATGGTGACGGACTGGGTGAAGCTGGAGAAGGTAGCGAGTACCACAAAGTTGCCAGCTCCGTCGGATTGGTTGCGGTCGATGATGGCCAGATCCACGATGCCGTTGTGGTTGGCGTCCTTGGTGCCATCACTGAGGCCGCAGCCGGTGGTGTCCGGGTTGTTAGGATCGGTTTCAAGCCACACGGCGGTGGGCGAGTGGGCTAGCAGCTTGGCGCGATCCACCCGGGAGGTGTTATAGAATGTCGGCGGATGGGCGATGATATGCACGATTCGGTTGGCATCGGGAACCCCGATGTCAACCCGTCCATTGTGAACCACTTGATAGTTAGGCAACCCGCCCGTGCCGCTTGTAATCAGATAACTGCGATCCTCCACTCCGTCGGGAAGGCCATCGTCATCGCTGTCTGGCTTGTTAGGAAAGGTGACGCTCCCTGCGATTTGGTCGGTTCGTGGATTGTTAGGATTGTAGGACCAAGGGCTGAAATAACTGTAATCGCCCGGTGGGTTGGCCATGTCCGTGGTGTTGTAAACCGGTGGATCGAGGTCCGGCTGGAAGTTGGGGATTCCGTCGCCATTGGTATCGGCGGCGGGACGGGTGTCGGGCATGGCGCTAGCCCAGCCGAGTTCGAGGCCGTCGGATAGATCATCACCATCGGTATCGGGGCTCAGCGGGTTGGTCTTGCCGGAAATCAAGGCCAAGTGGACTTGGTCGCTCGTCCAGGTGTCTGGGGGGGTACTTGGCAACGGGGTGACTGTGGCTTCAATGACGTCCGGAAGCCCGTCGTCATCATTGTCTATGCGCCCGCTGATGGCGGTCGCTAGCTGTCGGTAGATCACGCTGACGCTTCGGCTCGCGGTGGCGCTGCCGCTGGGGGTGGTGACGGTGGCGCTGAATTGATAGTTTCCGGCGGTGACATGGGTCCAGGAAAAATTCCAGACTTTGGTATTTCCGGAGACCCTCGGATTGGCGGCATCCGGCACGATATCACCGGTGTTGACCGTGCCGAGGGTGAAGTGGATAGCCACCGTGCTCGCATCGAGATGGGTTTCCACGCTGATAGGAATCGTTCGCTGGGCGGCGGTTGGTGCTGCCACGTCAGGCAGGATCGTCTGATAGGGGCTGCTATCCGCATCGAATTGCGGAGGGTTGATGATGCTGTCCTTGATCACAGCTAACGGCCAGGCCTTGACCAGACGGGTCGCCGCCAGAGGCACTCCGCCTGGAGGTGGCGTGTAATCCACCGCCAAGGTGTGCAGGAATCCGGGCTGGTTGTTATAGAGGTTAGGCAGGGTGAAGGCCAGCACATCGTAGCCTCCTTCTTGGCCGAGCGAGTAGGCGCTCTGCGGCTGAATGAGGGGATTGGCCGGGGACGCGGACTCGCTGCTGGAAATGCGGATGACGAAGCGCTTGATAAGATCGGTGATGGACACGCCGTTGGCGAGTTCCGGGCTGAAATATACTTTCATCACGTAGCCCGGGCCGACTGTATCGCCATCGTTCTGGGGATAGGCCATGAACATGCGGTCTTGTGGGCCGCGCGTGTTCACAGTGCGGGTGAGGGTGGTGAAATGGCCAGCCACATCCGATTGGGCGAAGTCATTGTAGGTGGCTGACGAGAGTTTGCGCAGGCGCACTCGAAGGGTGGCGCTGCCTGTGGCCGGAATATTGTTGTAGTAACAACGCCATTCCTTGGTGAAAGCGGGGTTGGAGGGGTTGATGCCAGGCGACTGGGTGACGGGGGTGGCCTTGACCCATGCGGTGGCAATGGAGTTATCCCAGACGCCGTTGCCGTTCATGTCGGTGAATACCTCACCGGGGTCATACTGACGGTTGCCGTTCGCATCGATGAATGGCTCGAAGCCCACGCCATTGCCGCCTTGCGAACCGGTGTGAATATCGTCGTTGGAGTCGTCGCTGTCGTCGATGTGATACCAGACGTCAGTCACACTCGGGTCAGTGCGCAGCACCACGGCATACTGCGAACCGCCCACCGTGTCGCCGTCGTTCTGAGGCCAGAGGATTTCCCCCCGCGGCAACTCCGTGTCATAGTAAAACGTCTGCGTAAACGTGCTGAAAATCGAGGCCCGCCCAGACCGATCCAAAAACGGCCGGGCACGCAGCACATGGAACCCCTGGCTCAGGCCGGTCTGGGTGCTGCCATAATCGTTGTGCGGATAGAGCGTCTTGGATGTCGCGTCGAAATGGGTGATTTGGAACGTCGTCATGCCATGCTTTTTCCGGCACACCGCATCCGCGTTGGCCGGAAAAATACTCGCCACAGGGAGGCCACCCGAGCTATCTTGATAGACGCTGAGTTTGTAGATCAGATTGCCAGCCGGCTTCGCGAACCTGACCGTCCACCAGTTATCGATTCCCTCGTTGTGGTCCCAATGCAGTTCCGTGCTTCGGGTGGAGCCAATGCCGACGCCGCCTGCGCCTTCTGGGAAGCTGGAATCGGTGGTATAATAGAACCACATGCGATAGCCATCGCCCACCGAATTAGTCTTCGCCCAAACCGTCACACTGCTGCCGTTATCGATATATTGTTTTGCGCCACGATCGTTGTAAAATGTTGGATCATGATAGATAAAAGCCGCGACGTGCCCCCCTTCCGTGTCGTAGCTGTTGGTCCCGGAATTGCCGCCGGTATAACTGCCACCAGCTCGATAGGTGCCGGCACCAGCCGATCCAAATTTGTTTTGCGATGTGTCTGCATTGGCAAATTTTTCGCCGTGCTCTCGGCCCGCAAACTGCATCTGCTCGTAGCCGAGAAACACGTCGTTCGCCGCCCCCGGCTTGTTGTCACGCAGATCTCCCGTGAGCGGCCCTATGCCCATCTGCGAATTGACGTCCACGCCGCCGTCGAGCTTCAGCAGCATGTTTTCGGCGGAGGCATCGGCCCGTGCGACGAACGCGAGGTTTGATCCGTCGGTGATTCGAGGCACGGTGCACGGATAGGCAAAACTCCCGGCCACCGCACCCGAAACGCCATTGGGATTAAAGTTAGGGTCGCCGTCCGGCCCGTCCTTTCGCCAATACGTCAGCGACGCCGGAGCTACGCCATTTTGCAGCAGTGTGATGGATTGACCATCAATATGGCTCCACAAATCCGATGGTTCGGGGGCACGCCACGAAAATGCAAAGTAGCCGTCCTTGGGAATCATGACCCCGGCCATGTTCTGATCGCTAGGAACGGTGGTATAAAATCCGTTGATAGGGTCGCCGCTGTCGGTGGTGCCAGTGGCGTACTGCCAGAGGTAAGCGCCCGCCGGGAAGCTGGTGACGATATCGCGCTGTTGGCCGGCAGAGCCGTTGCAATTCATCATGAAGAGCATCGTCGTCGCGTCGGCGTCGCTCATTGAGGCGTTTTCCCGTTTGTCCCGGCGTTCGTAGGCGCAAACACTGCTGTCACTCCATTTGGGAATCTGCTCGCCACGGGCAAACTGATTGTGAATGGCTAGCAAGTTAGGTAGCGCCCCATCGCCAAATTGGCCGAGGAAATTGCTGTTCGAGTTGGCCGGAAATGCCTTGCCGATTTCACCCAGAACCCCGGCATGGTGGTTGCCGTCGGTGTACACCACCGGCAGCCCAGCCCGGGTCAGAAGGAACGCGTGTGCCAATCCGCGCTTGGGCATGTAGCCATTATCCGCGCTTTGAGCGAAGCCCACCGCGATGCCCGAACCACCCGGCAAGCCGCCGCCACCGGGCTGGTCCATTCCGTTGAGCGGACCGAACGGCAGATTATTGATCAACGCGCTTTGCAAGTTGTTATCCAGCAATCGCATCCCGGCATCTATATATGGCTGTTGAGCGGTGCCGCCGAGGTGTTCGCCGAAAACCATGGCATTGGTCCGCGCCACTTCGGTGTCGAAAACCGTGGCTCGCAGGCTGGAATTAACAAACCCGCGCGTGAGGTCAAACTGCAATTGCACTTGGCCGAGATACCCGTATGTGTTCGAATCTTTGTCAGCTCCATAGCCAGCCCCAAAAAAGTCCGGGCGAACATGCTTCACCGCGTCCAGCCGCAACCCGTCGGCCTTGGTTCGGTCCATCTCCCAGCGGACGGCCCGGCTCAGGTAATCCTCGACGTACTCGGCATAAAAGCCCGGGTTTTGCACCAGCGTCTGAGTTGTGAGGCCGTTGCCCGTGCCAAATCCGACATAACTGCCTCCCGGCGCGTAACAGTAGTATTCCGGGTTGTTCGGATGCCTCACAAATTTGATCTTCGGGTGCCGGTCCCCCATGTTAGGCCCGAAATTGTCATTTTTAAAATCCCCGTTAGGCTCCTGAGATATATCTACCAAATTTGAAGTGCTTAAATTCCACACCTGCCACTGGTCGTTGTAATTGCTGATCCCGCCCCAGTTGCGGTAGTACCCGTCTTGGGTGACCTGCAGGTGAAAATCCTCCGGCAACATCCCGGGGTACAGGTCGATCGGCGTGGTTAGGTTGCTACCGGGCACGTCGAAGCCACGGTGGTTCATGATATTGTCCAGATAGATCCGGATCCCAAAGCGGTGCGCTGTTTCGATCAAGTGCAGAAGATCGGCCTCAGTTCCGTAGAATGTGGAAACCGTGCCCCGTTGATCCTTGCTGCCCAGGTCAAATGGATCAAACAAATCGTAGCCCACTGATCCCCCACCGCCAGCCTTGGTGGGCGGTGGCAGCCACAGCGAATCGTAGCCGGCCTCCGCCAGATCCGGAATTTTTGCTTCAATCTCGGCCCAACTGGTGTTGAAATACTGGAGCAACGCCTCGCCCGACGCGAGCGACGAAAGCAGCATGAGTTGGAAGACGCAGCGCGTCAGGATGGGTTTCATAATGGAGGCGATTCATGCAATCAGCGCGGCGCATGAGTGATGGGTTCATTGCTGATGGCGCAAGTTTAGCACGGGATTGCCGTTCTTCGCAACACATACACCGTCAATATCGGCCTCATTGCGAGGCTTCGCCTCAGACACATGACCGCTGCGCTTCAAGACTGACCCCATCGGCTGAGGAGTCTTGCGAAGTTCCTGAGCTTGACGGCAATTTCGGGGAATTGAACTTGCTCGAACCTGTGGCGCGTTTAAGATCAAACACTGGGTTCTGGCTTAGGCATTTCAAAGGCACTTTTGCGATCCCAGGCCAAACAGACTTTGCAAATGCCTTGCGCACCCCCGGCAACAAACGCATCCTCCGGCGCGGCAGGTGGCTAGGGCTGCAGGTTGCTAGCACCTGCGGAAAGTTTCCAATCATGTCGGAAGTTAGGAAAATCGCATTGTTTGGCGGTACATTTGATCCGATCCATCTCGGCCATCGGCTCATGGCGGCACGGGCGCAACATGCGCTGGACTTGGACGAGGTGCGCTTCCTCCCCTGCCGGATTTCGCCGCATAAGACCGGTCGGGTGCCGGCATCGGCCGAGGATCGTCTGGAAATGCTGCGGCGGACCACGGCGGATCTGGCATGGGCGGTGGTGGATGATTGGGAGTTGCGGCGCGACGCTGCGTCGTTTTCCTACGCGACGGCCGAAGCGATGCGGAAGAGGTTTGCCAACGCCCGCATGTTTTGGATTTTGGGCGGTGATCAATGGGACGCATTGGAGCAATGGGAGCAACCGCAGCGTTTGGCGGCTTGTGTCGAGTTCATTGTATTGAGTCGCGGCACCCCTCCCCAAGCCCGGCAGGGCTTTGTGATGCATGCCCTTGCCGGCAGTCATCCGGCCTCGGCCAGCGCCATCCGCGACGCCTTCGCCCATGGCGCATCCAATCATCCGTGGCTGGCACCAGCCGTGGCCGAGTGGATCTCAAGTCGCTGCCTGTACCGGAAATGACGCAGGCCCTCGTGATTTCAATGGATACGACGAACCGATTGCCGTTCCCGGGGGAGCAATTCCTTCTCAAAATGATGCATTTTACCC
>JBAXCM010000117.1:0-10697 GCA_037141475.1 Verrucomicrobiota bacterium
TGGACATGGCCAAAAAAATGAAGGCCAACAACGAAGTCACCGAGGACGGCCAGAAGGATTTCGAGGCCGAAGTGCAAGAACTGACTAACAAATACGTCAAGAAAATCGACGAGCACGCGGTGGCCAAGGAGGCCGATCTGATGAAAGTCTGATGAGAATGGTGGCCGCGGAATTGACTCTGCCGCCAGGCAGCCACCGCGATGTGCGACAGGGTAACCTCTGGGTCAGGTCATGAAGCTGCTGCGAAATCTCACCAAGGCGATGCTCAACACGCGGAAGTTTTTCGCCGCGGAGCACGTCAGACTGTTACCTTGTGTGGGCACGCTGCGACGCTACAACCCGACGAAGTTTCTCAGCGACGCGCGGGCGGCGGCCAACGTGACGATGCTTGCTCTGCCACAAGCGATTGCCCATGCGACCATCGCCGGGCTGCCGATCGTTTACGGAATCCTCTGCTCGGTCATCGCGGCAATCGTCGCTCCCTTGTTCGCGGGCTCCCGCTATACCATTTTGGGCACCACCAATGCCACCGCCTTCATGCTCTTCAGCTTTTTCTCGGTCAATCCGGCCCTCGCCGGGCGGGCCAGCGAGTTGGTGATGTTGCTCACGTTAATGGTCGGGCTCATCGCGGTGGCCGGGGCGATGTTGCGGGTGGCGGATTTGCTGCAATACGTGTCGCGCAGTGTGCTGGTGGGCTACATCGTCGGGGCGGCGGTGCTGATCATGACCAACCAATTGATCCCGATGTTAGGGTTGGACAAATTTGTTGATATCCACGCGGCCACCAGCTTTGCCAGTCTGCTCATCGCGCTGATGAAGGCGCTTCCCCACACCGACTGGGTGTCCATGGCCATTGGAGCAACGACGCTGGCTGGGTACGGAGCGATGCGCAAATGGCGGCCCAAGTGGCCGGCTTTTGCCTTGTCGGTGTTGTTAGCTTCAGTGCTATTTGGGCCGCTCATTCGCTTTGGCATCCGGCCGTTTGCCCATGCGGAAACGTTTGTCACATTTGGTTTCGCTGATCTAACCCCGAGGTTGCCACGGTTGTTTCATCAGGGGGTTTTCAACGATATCTCAGCCTTGTTAGGAGTTGCTCTTGCCATCGCCTTCCTCGCCTCACTGGAAAACACCCTGATGTCCAAGACCTTGGCTGCCCGCACCGAGGAACGAGCCGACGTCAATCAGGATATGTTCAGCGTCGGCATGGCCAATTTGGCCAGCGCGCTGGGTGGCGGTATGCCCGCCTCCGGCTCCCTCAACCGCTCGATGCTCAACCACGAGTCCGGCGCTCTCACGCGATTTTCCTCGATGTTCTGCGGGTTTTACACCTTGGTTTTCGCACTTTTGATTGCGGCCTCGGTGGGCTGGGGTGTGCCGCTGATAGATTTTCTGCCGCGGGCTGCTCTCGCCGGATTGATTATCGGGCAGTCGTGCTCGTTGTTCAATGGCCGCCACATCAAGATTTGCCTGCGATCGACCGGCGACGATGCGAGCGTGCTGGTCATCACGTTTTTGGCCACTTTGATAGCACCGCTGCACGTGGCGATTTTCCTTGGTGTGGCGATATCCATCACCCTGTTTTTGCGCAAGGCGAGCCGGCCTTACCTCATTGAGTATGAGTTCAACGAAGTGGGTGAATTGCGTGAAATGGGTGAAAAGCGCAAACGGCCGATCCCGGCCATCTCGATTGTCCACGTTGAGGGGGATTTATTTTTCGGGGCGGCCGAGTTATTTCGGACACAAATCCAGCGCACCATCGCCGATCCCCAGCTGAAGGTGATCATCCTGCGTCTAAAAAACGCCCGCCACCTAGACGCCACTAGCGTCATGGCTCTGGAAGACCTGATTTTGTTCATGCGGGAAAAGAATCTAGCGTTGCTGGTGTCTGGAGCCAGCAGCGAAGTCTATCGCGTGCTTAAAAAATCTGGCATCCTCGAAACTCTCCAAGCCGGCTGTGACCGCGAAGCCGGCCAAAGCAACTTGTTCCTAAACGCCCCCAGCAATCCCAACCTCTCCACCCGCGACGCCCTCAAACGCGCCCAGCAACTCCTCGGCACCGACCAAGCCGATATCCGAATCTTCTACGATCCCACCAAGCGCTAGCTCCCACTTTGGCCTCAGGCCCCCAGTTGGCACGGCGGCCTCACCGGAATTCCGCGGGCCGCAAAGTGGCGCTTGGCATCCGCAACCGTGAAGTGGCCAAAATGAAAAATACTGGCGGCAAGCACGGCGTCGGCCTTCCCGGCTTGCAGGACATCGACCATGTGATCAAGGGTGCCGGCACCGCCACTGGCGATAACCGGGATGCCCACCGCGGTTGATATCGCGGCTGTCAGCGCGACGTCGTAGCCAGCCTGAGTGCCATCGGCGTCCATGCTGGTAAGGAGGATTTCCCCGGCACCTCGGCGCCAAACTTGGCAGGCCCATTCCACGGCATCAAGGCCAGTAGGGGTGCGGCCACCGTGGGTGTACACACTCCACTTGCCGGGTCCATCTCGCTTGGCATCAATGGCCACCACAATGCATTGGCTGCCAAACGCCTTGGCCCCCGCATCAACCAAGGCGGGCTGGTTGACCGCAGCGGTGTTGACACCCACTTTGTCGGCTCCGGCTAAAAGCATCTCGCGCATGTCCTCGACGCAACGGATGCCTCCCCCGACGGTCAGCGGGATGAAGCAATGCTCGGCGGTGCGCCGGACCACGTCAACCATGGTGCGGCGGCGATCGGAGGATGCCGTGATGTCCAGAAACACCAATTCGTCGGCCTCCTGGGCATTGTACGCCAGCGCACATTCAACCGGGTCCCCGGCATCAATGAGATCGACGAAATTAACACCTTTGACGACGCGGCCGTCGGTGACGTCGAGACAGGGAATGATGCGTTTGGCAAGCACGCGATCGGCTCAGGCGAGCTTGGGCTTGCCAATGCGGCGCACGGTGCCAAAGCGCTTCTGGAATTTGTCGATGCGTCCTTCGGTATCGACAAACTGGTTTTGGCCGGTATAGAACGGATGGGATGCGGACGTCACACCAATGGAAATGAGACTGTGCTCGACGCCATCAATGACCTCTTTGCGGTCCGAGGTCTTGGTCGAGCGTGAGATGAAACGATGGCCGGTGCTCATGTCCACGAACACGACCGGATTGTATTTTGGATGAAGATCCTTTTTCATTGGGATAGGGGGCTCTCACCGCGTTTCCGACGCGGCGGGCGCAACAGAATGGACATAAATTCCAACCTGTCAAGCCAGCATCCGTAAAAACCGGAGGAAAATCACCACCCGCGGGCCATAGCGACCCCGTGTCGGCAGGGCCCAGTCAGCCGACGGAATATTTAGACTGGCTTTTTCGGAAACCCGTGCTAAGCTTTCTCCGTTATGACAACCTCCACAAAACGCAGTCGGTTTTCTCGACGTCTTCCAGATCACGTCACCGACGAATTGGTGAACGTAATGGCCGAGAAAAAGATCTTTGGCTTCAACGATTTGTTTGAGAGGGTCTTTGCCAATTTGAAACTGCGCAATGCGGTGAGTGGTGGCGAGGAAATGTTGCGTTTGCGGGCTTATGAAAAACTGCAGAATCTGGTGACCCGCGGCTTGGTCGAAAAAATTGGTAAGGAATACCGTGGTACTTCCCGGGTGCATGAGGCGTCGAGCACATACATGGCCTCGCAGCTGGATGATGATTGAGAGTTGCGCAAGCAGACGCCAAGAAAGCCGCACCTGAGAGGGTCGCGGTTTTTTTATTGGCCAAACCCGGCCTGCCAAACTAAAACAACTCCAGCCCCGCACTCACCCCATGCTTTCCACCTACCTACCCGTCTTGCTGCAAGTCCTCGTGGTCATTGGCTTTGCCGCGATGGTGTTGATTTTGAGTGTTGTGTTTGGGCGCTCCGCCAAGCGCAATGCGACCAAGGATATTCCGTACGAGTGCGGGATGTTGCCGGTGGGTGAGGGCGCACCACGATTTTCAGTAAAATTCTATCTGGTGGCGATGTTGTTTGTGATTTTCGACATTGAAGTGGTCTTCATGTATCCGTGGGCACTGCAATTCCGCGATTTGGCACGCCAAAATCCAGTGGTGCTGGTGAGCATGGCCGGATTCGCGGGCAGTTTGGCCGTGGCCTACGTGTACGCCCTGAAAAAGGGTGCCCTGAATTGGAAATACTGAGGTTGCACGGCATGCCGGTCGTCAGGCTCTGTGAATTTGGCACTCGCCAGCGCGTTGGGCCTCAGACATGCTCGGCCTGGTTAAGACCGACAGGGGACTCATGAAGCTCGACGCCCATCAGCATTTTTGGCAATACCATCCGGCCCATCAGGTATGGATGAGTGAGGCGATGGAGGTGCTGCGGCGTGACTATCTGCCAGAAGAACTCGCGCCACTGCTCGACTCGATCGGGTTTGACGGCTGCATCGCGGTGCAGGCCCGGCAGATGCCCGAAGAAACCGCGTGGCTGTTGGAACTTGCCGATGCCCATGGATTCATCAAAGGAGTGGTCGGCTGGGTGGACCTTTGTTCGCCAGAGCTCACCGACCCATTGGCACGCTTCGCCCGCCATCCCAAGCTCGTGGGTGTGCGCCACGTCGTGCATGACGAGGCGGACGACGCCTTCATGTTGCGGCCCGACTTCCGCCGCGGCATTGGCCAACTCAGCGGGCACGACCTCTGCTACGACCTGCTGATTTTCCCCAGGCATCTGGCGGTCGCGACGGCACTGGTGGAGGAGTTTCCTGAACAGCGCTTCGTGCTCGACCACCTGGCAAAGCCGGCCATCGCTGCAGGGGAGTTGTCGCCGTGGCGTGAGGATCTGGGCCGCTTGGCCGCCTTCCCCAATGTCTTTTGCAAACTCTCCGGCATGGTCACCGAGGCCACCTGGCAACAGTGGCAGACCACCGATTTCCACCGCTATCTGGATGCCGTGATGGATGCGTTCGGCCCGCGGCGCGTGATGATCGGGTCGGACTGGCCAGTGTGTATCCTGTCCGGCACTTACGCCGCCACCATGAACATCGTCAGCGAGTATATCCAACAATTTCCGGTAGCAGAGCGCGAGGCAATTCTCGGCGGCAACTGTGCCCGGTTTTATAAAATCAAACCAACATCCGACATCCCATGAGTGATACCATGTTAGCCGGCGTCCTGCACGGAGCCAAAGATTTGCGCGTAGAGCGGGTCGCGCCGCCCGAACTGCACCCGGGCATGGTGCTGCTCCGAGTGCGCCGCGCCGGCATTTGCGGCTCGGACATGCATTACTTCCAACACGGCTACTGCGGCTGCTTCGTGCCCTCCGGGCCGTTTATCCTAGGCCATGAGTTCACCGCCGAGGTCGCCGCCGTCGCAGATGATGTGAAATCCCCTGCCGTCGGTTCCCGCGTCACCGTCAACCCGGCCCGTGCCTGCGGCGTCTGCGAGTATTGCAAAGCCGGCCGAGGCAACCTCTGCCGCCGGACGATCATGCTTGGCAGTGGCAGCACCAACCCGCCAACGGATGGCGCGTTCGCTGAATTTGTCACGGTGCGGGCCGACCAGTGCCACGTGCTGCCAGCATCGATGGACGACGGCATCGGCGCATTGATGGAACCCTTCGCAGTGGCCCTGCACGCCGTCAAACGGGCCGGGGTACTGGCAGGCAAGCGCGTTCTAGTGACCGGCGGCGGCCCGATCGGCTTGTTGGTTATGCTCACCGCGCGAGCGTTTGGCGCCACCCCGGTGGTGCTCAGCGACGTCGTCGAGGGCCGCCGCCATACCGCACTCAAACTGCACGCCGACGCCGTGTTGGACCCCGCCGCCGCCCATTTGCCGGAGCGGGTGCGCGAACTCACCGGCGATGGATTTGACGTGATTTTCGAGGCGTCCGGCGCGCCACCTGCCTTGCGCCAGGCATTTGATCTGGTGCGCCCGGGCGGCACCATTGTGCAAATCGGCACCATCGGCAGCGAGGACGTGGGCCTGCCAGCCAATCATCTGATGGTAAACGAGACTCAATTTATTGGCTCATTCCGGTATGGCGATGTGTTTGGCGAGGCGATCCGACTGGTAGAAGCCGGCCGGATCCATCTGGATCCGTTGCTCAGCGAAGTTTTTTCGCTGGTAGAACTGCCGCTGGCCATGCAGCGTTCTTTCGCCAAGGACGACGTCATCAAAGTGCAACTCCAAATCAGCTAGGCATCACCCCATCCATCCCTAATCCCATGAATGTTTTTCCTAACTTGCTAGCATCCTCATCACTGCCTACTTGGATCGATCCGGTGGTCATCGCGGTGTACCTGATCGGCATCACGGCCTTCGGCATCTGGATCGGCTACCGCCGCAATACCTCGTCCCAGCAGTATTTCCTTGCCAATAAGTCGCTCGGCTGGTTCACCGTCGGTGCCGCTGTGTTCACCTCTAACATTTCAACTCTTCATCTGGTGGGCTTGGCCGCCGGCGGTGCCAAGGAAGGGATGGTCATCGGCAACTTCGAGTGGATGGCGTGCTTCACCCTGATGACCCTGGCGCTGGTGTTCGCACCGTTTTACATCAACTCAGGGGTATCGACCCTGCCGGAGTTCATGGAGCGGCGCTATTGTCCGCAGGCTCGCACGTTTCTGGCAGTCATAGGATTGTTAGGTGCGCTGCTCATTCACATCGGCATCAGCCTGTTTGCGGCGGCCAAGGTGTTCTATAGCTTCCTTGGCGTGCCGATGGAGTACACCATTATCGTGCTCTCGTTGTTCACCGTGACTTATACCGTGCTGGGTGGCCTCAGGGCGGTGGTGATGACCGAAAATATCCAGGTCTGCCTGCTGCTTGGCGGTGCCACTCTCGTCACGGTGTTAGGCATCATGGCATTGCCAAGTGCCGGGGTGCATGACATGGCCACTCTCAAGGCCGCGGCGGCACCCGGGCAGTTGAACATGCTCCAGCCCATCATCAATGGCAAAGGGCACCTCAACGAATACTCATGGCTCAGCGTGTTATTAGGCTATCCAATTTTGGGGATTTGGTACTGGTGTGCCGACCAGACGCATGTGCAGCGGGTGCTCGGTGCGAAAAGTCTCAAGGACGCGCAGAATGGCGCGTTGTTTGCCGGGTTTCTCAAGATCACGCCGGTTTTCCTGATGGTGTTGCCGGGGGTGATCGGTTATGTGTTATGGCAAAAGGGGGTGATTGCCTTGGATAAGGATCCCGCCACCGGCGATTGGGATTACAACACCATGCTGCCATCCTTGATCAAACACCTCATCCCCGTCGGCCTCAAGGGCTTGCTCGCCGCCAGTATGGCCGCCGCCCTGATGAGCTGCATGGCCGCCGCACTCAACAGTTGCGCCACCCTCATTTCGCTGGACATCGTCAAGCGTGTCCGCCCTGACACCAGCGACCGGCGCACGGTGGTCATTGGCCGCATCGCCACCGGAGTGATCATGGTTTTGGCGATGCTGTGGTCCACTCAGGGCAAGCAATTCAGCACCATCTTCGAGGCCATCAACAAGATTCCGATGACCTTCGCCCCGGCGGTGACCACTGTATTTGTGTTAGGCTTATTGTGGAAACGCGGCACCAAACAAGCCGCGATGGCGACGTTGTACATCGGTTCGCTCATCGGGATTATCTATTTTGTGGCGGACTTGCCGAGCATCGGCAAAATGTTCCTGGCGGCGGATAAGGTGCAGAAGGATTTTTCCGGCTTGGTCTCCGATCCGCAAGTCGGCTTGGGCGTGCCCTTCATGCTGGTCGGTCCGTTGCTGGTGGTCTTTTGCGTCGCCATCTACGTGATCACCAGCCTGATGACCCCGCCGATGCCTGCCGAGGAAGTCGCCAAGGTCTGTTGGGATCATCCCTTGGCTTTCCTCAAGGGACCCGTCACAGGAGCCAGCGACCCGCGTATGGTGACCCTCATTCTCTTCGCTGTCGTCGGCGTGCTCTACGTCTGGCTGCATTAAATCGGCCACCGTCTCACCGCCAGATGGCGGCCGTTACCCGTTAGG
Organism: Verrucomicrobiota bacterium; assembly: GCA_037141475.1. Classification (GTDB taxonomy): domain Bacteria; phylum Verrucomicrobiota; class Verrucomicrobiia; order Verrucomicrobiales; family Akkermansiaceae; genus Luteolibacter. Next base: position 7,971 of record JBAXCM010000117.1, read on the forward strand.
CCGCGTACCATCCGTTCCAAGCGCATGCTCCCGGATTTTGCCCATTCACTTTATCAGCGCTTTGAGCGCGATGGCATCCCACTTTTGCTGGCAGGGGGGTGGGCGGTTTGTCACCATGGATACTCCCGCTTCACGAGGGACGTCGATTGGATCTGCTCGAGTGCGGATGAAGGCCGGGCCCTAACACTGATGGCATCCCTGGGCTTTCGCACCGCGTTTCAATCGATGGCCACGCGTTTCCAGCTCATCAACCGTCCTGAATTTCCTCCCATCGATCTATTATGGGTGAGCCCGGAAACCTTTGCAAAAATGGCGATGACCGACCAGCGGACGGGACTTCACGGCAATATTCCGGTGATTGATCTTGAATCGTTGCTGGCGATGAAATTGCATGCCCTCAAGGATCAGGACGAGCGCGAAGGCAAGGACCTTCTCGACATCCGTTTGCTCTTGAAAGAAAATGCCCGCGCCATCACCGAGCCCCGCCTGCACGCCCTGTGCGAGCGCTTTGCCGGCCCCCATGCCTACGCCATGATCCGCCAGATCGCATGAACGCCCTCGACCTCAAGTTCCCCGATTTCTCCAAGCACCCGCCGCCGCCCAAGCTTAGCTTCGAGCAATACCAGCGCTGGGTCTTCGAGGAAATTGTCCCGGAACTCGCACGCTGCGGCCAAATGACCCCGTCAGCGGTTCTAGCCGACTTTATGCGCAACGAAGGGCGCCAGACGGAGCCCTGGCCGGACTTCGGCAGCCTCTCGGACGCCGCCAATGCGCCGATCGGCTCCCAAACGCCTGCATAATCACTTCTTGACCCGCACGATTTTCTCCATTACTACGGCCTCCGCATGGGATTTGAAACACTTGGGCTCTCCGCAGCCGTCATGGAAGCCGTAAAGGAATCGGGTTACACCACCCCCACACCGATTCAGGTGCAGGCCATTCCCATCATCCTCGAAGGCCGAGACGTCATCGGCGCCTCCCAAACCGGCACCGGCAAAACCGCCGCCTTCGCCCTGCCGCTGCTCTCCAAACTCGAAAAACTCGGCAAACCCCAGATTTTAGTCCTCGAACCGACCCGCGAACTGGCTCACCAGGTCGCCGAATCGTTCGAGAAATACGGCAAACACACCGGACTCAAGGTCGCCCTGCTCTACGGCGGCGTCGGCCTTGGCACGCAGTCCGAGCAACTTGCAGCGGGAGCCGATATCGTGGTGGCCACCCCAGGCCGCCTTGTAGACCATTTCTACCGGGCCACCATGCGCTTCGGCGAAATCAAGTCGCTGGTGCTCGACGAAGTGGATCGCATGCTCGACATGGGCTTCCTTCCGCAGGTGCGAAAAATCGTCAACCTGTGCCCGTGGGAAGGCCGCCAGACGTTGTTTTTTTCGGCCACCATGCCACCGGCGATCCAGACATTTGCCCAATGGTGCCTCACCGACCCGCTCACCGTCGAAATCGCCCGCCGCTCGGTGCCCACCACCGTCACTCACGCGTTCTACCCGGTGGCCATGGACCAGCGCGACGAACTGCTGCTCGATTTGCTCAAACAAACCGACTACCACTCGGTAATGATCTTTACCCGCACCCGCAAGGAAGCCGACCAACTCACGTCGCTCATCAAAAGCACGGGCCAGCAAAAGGTCGCCGCCATGCACTCCGACATCAACCAGGTGGACCGCATGAAAGCCCTCGCCGGCTTCAAAGCCGGCGACTACGAAATCCTCGTCGCCACCGATGTGGCCGCCCGCGGCATCGATATCTCAGGCGTCTCCCACGTCATCAACTACCGAGTCCCGGAAAATGCCGAAGACTACGTCCACCGCATCGGCCGCACCGGGCGCGCCGAAGCCGAGGGCGACGCTTTCACCATCCTAACAGCCGATGAACTGGACTACGCCAAGGCCGTCGAGTTTTTCATCGAGCAAAAAATTCCGCGGCGAAGGCTCGAAAACTTCCCCTATATTTACACCGCCCTATTGGATGAGACGCCCATCAAGCCGGTGCGGCGCAAGAAAACCGGCGGCGGCGGCAAGAAGCGGAAATAGGCCCTCGCCACAGGTTGGCCCATATTCTACCCAGTTGTAGCGCCCTGCGAACCGCCAGCGTCAGAGACCTCCGCAAACTCTGCACCAGCCTGCTCGGCAACTTGAATTAATACTTTCATTTTCAAAGAGTTACCAAACCAGCTATTTTCGACCCACCCCTGCCGCGCCCTAGAATCCTTGTGAAGGAGTCAAAATTGCCAGAACCGGGTTGACAGAGCTCACGCCGTAGTCTTCTTCACATCTCGCTTGCTTTGAGGTTCCACCTTTCGAAAGTTTAAGTTACTGCCCACTCCATACCCGCCCCGGGTTCCGAGCTAGCGTCTTCCAGTCTAGTGCCTTTCCCCCCCATGCGCGTCCTGGCCATCGATCCTGCAGTTAGAAACACCGGCTACGCGGTCCTCGAAGGAGAGGCGCGCCACCCCAAGGTGCTCACCTTCGACGTCATCTCCATCCCGGGCAAACTGCCGCAGTCCGCAGCCCTCTCGGCCATCCGCACCCATCTGGTCAACGTCATCCAAACCTATCAGCCCGACGAGGTCGCCGTCGAGGGTATCATCTACGTCCAATCCCATCAAACGGCCATTTCCATGGGTGCGGCCCGCGCCGCCGCGCTCATCGCCGCTGCCGACCACGGGTTGCGGGTGTACGAATATGCCCCGCGCAAAGTTAAGATGGCGGTCGT
>JBAXCM010000118.1:0-10595 GCA_037141475.1 Verrucomicrobiota bacterium
TCCCATGAGTCTGCTGGCGTGCCTGCCATTCCCGGTCACAGCGCAACAGGTACTTCTCTGTGACCATTTCCAAAATCGGGCCGACGTTTTGAGCCATGCCGCCGTGGACGAGGACCAGTGAATCCTGCAATCGCTTGCGGGCTGCGGCCGGCACCTCGTTCACGTCAAGCAGCCGATGACTGGGCATCAGACGGCCACGGCTGATCCCAAATTCCGGATCGCCTTCCATCGCAAGAGCTCCTTCAATGAGTTTGATGCCGGGCCATACGCCGCCTGAATCCTGCCAGCCACCACCGGAACCACCCAGCCACTCACCCAACAAGGCTCGTGCCAGCACGATCCGCCGCTCGCTTTCAGCCAGCCCGCCAGTGAGCGAACGGGCCTGATTGGTGGCACGCATGCAGGCGGAGATGAGGGCAGCAAGCAGGTTGGTGGAAACCGCCAGGCGCGAGCCCTTCGGGATGTTGTTGACGTTGCTAACCAATTCAATGCCGCGACCCGGCCCCACCACCTCCGCCAGCAAGTCCTCCAAACTCTGCCCAGACCCCTCAATGCCCGGTGGCACCAACCCGCTCGCAATCACCGCCGCCTTCAGCAATCCCAAGTAGTCCTTCGCAAAATCAAATACCTCGTTGAGACTGGAAATTTCCGCCGTGCAGCCCAAGTCCACGCTCGTGAGCCGCAATATCGGCTCGTCAATCACCCGCAAACTCGCCTCCACCGGCGGCCTCGGCGCAGCTTCTCCCCCGTACACCGCCAAATCAATCGACACATTGAGCACCTTCGCTCCTTCCGGGTAGTCCATCCCCAGAAAAAAAATGTCGCTCCACCCGCAGTGGGTCAGGTCCATGCGGACCGGCGTGCGCTCCCGTAAAATCGGATAGATCCCGCTCGTGGGGTCCCGTTCCAACAACTCTGGCCGGATCCGCAGCGGATGATCTGCCGGATGGCCCATGCGGAACATCCATTGATTGCCCCGCACGCTGCGGACACTGCGCCGCACTTGGTCGGCCAGTGTCTGAAACGCCAAGCGGTGATAGGCGGCTGCCAAAGCACTGGAAATGGCGTCAGACGGACCGGCGGTCTGCTGAGACGTTAGAAAGACGTCGATGGCTTCCTCGAAGCGGCGTTGGAGCAGGTTTTCGTAACCGCTGAAGGGGATAGCGGCGGTGGCTGCAGCTGTGGCAGCTTGCGTTGCGAGTCTGACGGGCAGGTGAAAGCGGTGGATGGCGTGGAGGAAAAGCAGGGCCCTTACCCGGGCATAGAGGTTATCGCTAGTGCGGCGAAAGGCGTCCAAGGCGGCGGCCTCCGCTAGCAAGTCGGCGGCACTCAGTTGGGCGCAAACCGCGTCCAGTGACTGGTCGCGGACGGCGACGTCCGGTGAGGTGATGAGAGGAAGCAGGCGGGACATGGGCGGATGACCTCAGGCTTTGGATTGGGCAAGCAGTTCGATCAACTGGGTGAGCACCTCATCGCGGTCCTTGCCGCTGAGCGCTAGGGCGAGCTGGGCGTTGAGCAAGCCGTAGCGCTGGCCGATGTCATGCCGCGAGCCCTCGAGTTCATGGGCGAGGTAACGTTCGCTAAGGAGCAACTCGGACAAGGCACTCGACAATCCGGTGTTGCCTGGCACCTGCGGAGCGGCAAGGTGGCGACCGAGGATTTTCATGATGGCTGGGGTCAGGACATGCAGTCCAATAAAGCACAGGTAACCACCCGCCCGCAGTCCGGGAACGACGAGTTTTTGCTCGGCTTCGGTGGGGGTAGGTTTTTCGATCACGGCTTCCACCTCGTACAAGCGGTCATGCCCAGGCACCCGGTGGCCGCCGACGCATCCGTAATAGGGCAGCATGCGCTCATGAGTGGCTTGCACGGCCGACACCGCGCAATTTCCATTGCGGGCGGTTTCGATGAGTTGTTGAGCGCAGGACTTGCCGGTCTGGCTGATGTGGAGGTGGTCTCCCATCATCAGCAAAAATCCCTCGTTACCCGTGAATTCAGCCGCACAGTGAATCGCATGGCCGTAACCAAGTGGTTTGGGCTGCACAATAAAGTGCATCTCCCGGGCATGCGGCCCGGCACTTGCCATGTAGGATTTTTCCGTGCCTGGACTGATGATCACGGCGATTTCCTCAATGCCAGCACCGGTGATCTCCTCGGCGAGGATGGTCAGCGCGGATTTTGGCACCCCGTCCCGGTCCACCAGCACTTGCAGCGGCAATGCTCGCTGGTTTTTGCCGGCGGCGGTGATGATGGCCTTGCGAATTTTCATCCGCCAACTATGGCGCGCCCAGCCGAATTGGCAACGCTAAGAACATCCCGCCAAAGGATTTTTGCCATCTCTCAAAATTTCGGTCTTGCCAGCGGCGGGCGCGACACTAGTTTTGTGGCAGCCGTTGTCAGGAAAGATGTTTTTTCCCGCCCTGCGGCGGCATAGAAACCCGGGGTGATTGCCCTATCAAACAAAATAACAGAACAACAAATCATGAAATCAAATACAAAACAGCAACCCGGAGGCTTCACCCTCGTGGAACTCCTCGTCGTCATCGTTATCATCGTCACTCTGGCCGGTGTGGCTTATCCCAAGCTCCTTTCCATGGTCAAAAAGGGCGACCAAATCGCCGCCGTCCGCAATGGCCAGAGCATGATCCTGGTGTTGAACGAATTCAACAATGACTATGGCAGCTATCCAGACGCGGATACCGCCAAGGAAGTGACCACCAAAACCGGTTCTCCGCTCAGTTTGACCGGCGATACCGCCAATGACTACTTCCGCCAGGTTATTGCCTCGGGTATCCTCAAATCCGAAGACCCGTTCTTTGCCAAGTCCTCCAGCTCGACCAAAAAGCCGGACAATTTGATGACCCCCCCGGCCGAGTGCCTCAAGGCGGGTGAAGTGGGATTCGGCTACATGATGAATGGCACCAAGGCGATTCCCAACGATGACCCGAACCGGGTCATTGCGGTGACCCCGCTGTTCAACGGCAGCGCCAAGGGTGAATTCGATTCCGGTCCCCTCGACCAAAAGGCCGTGTTTGTAGGCGTGGATTCCAGCGTCAAAGCTTTGACGATTCGTCAGGACAACAAGAAGGTCGTCGTCAATGGCACCAAGACCTTGTTGGAAAACGGTGAAGGCACCATCTGGGGCGCTGACATCACGCCGGTTATCAAGGTTCCCAAGAAGAAATAAGGTTTGCCATTGAGCGACTTTTCGCCGGGACTCCCGTCAGGGTCTCCCGGTTTTTTATTGCAGCGGGTGGCCATTATGATTGCGCGGCTCCCAAGTGTCGTTCTACATGCCGCCACTCTTGCATGCCCTACTAACATCGTCCAAAGAGTGCCTGTTTGGCGGAGTCCGCCGCACCCTGTTTCCAAGAACGTCGCTCACCCCACTCCCATGTCTTCCTGCTGTTCCCCGCCTTCCCCGCCTCCGGGCGATGACGCCGAGCGTCGTGCATTGCGCCGCTCCATGCTGCACCTGACCCCGCCGACACCACTGCCGACACCACTGACGCTACCGCCGGAGCCGCGCTCTTGCTGCCAGCCAACGCGGCCTGTCGCGACAGGCGCTTGTGGCTGCGGGCCACAAGCACCGGCGGCGGGCGGTGCGTGCTGCGGCGGAGCGGCCGGGCGGCGGCCCGATTGGCTGCTATGGGGGTCTAGCGTGTTGTTCCTGTTGGGTTTGGCCGGGCATTTTGCAACGGGATCGCCTGAGTGGCTGCACGTTTTCGGGCACACCTGTTACGAGATGCTGGTTCGGACGTGGTGGAGCCTGGGCCTAGGGATTGTTGCGGTGGCGATCATCGGGCGGGTGCCGAGCGAACTGGTCGCTGCGCTGCTTGGCCGCAGCGGCAGTTTCAACGGCCTGCTGCGTGCGGTGGCGGCTGGAGTGGCGCTGGATTTGTGCAACCACGGGATTTTGATGGTGGGCATGAGTCTTTACAAGCGCGGGGCATCGCTGGGCCAGACGGTGGCCTTTCTGATCGCCAGCCCGTGGAATTCGCTCTCACTCACGCTGATTTTGGCTTCACTCATTGGTTGGGGGTGGATGGGCTTGTTCATCGTGCTTTCGATGGTCGTGGCCCTCATCACTGGCTGGATCACCGAACGGTTGGTGGCAGCCGGCCAACTCCCCTCCAACCCCAACGCCGTGATGCTGCCCGCCGGATATCGCAAGGGCCCCGCCCTGAAAGGCGTCTTGCGCTCGTTGAAGCCCAGCGTGGAAAATTATTCGCGCTTGGCCATGGAAGGCCTGGGCGGTTCGCGGATGGTGCTGCGCTGGATCTTGTTCGGCTTTGTCCTAACGGGGTTGCTGCGGGCCTTTGTGGAGGAATCGTTCTTCCAACACGCCTTTGGGCCGACCCTCGGCGGGATGTTCCTGACGCTGGTGGCTACAACCTTGTTAGAAGTCTGTTCGGAAGGATCCTCGCCCATCGCAGCAGATTTGCTGACCCGGGCGCATGCCCCAGGCAATGCATTCGTATTTCTGATGGCAGGCGCGGCCACCGATTACACGGCGTTGCTGAGCCTACGGGCCACTACCCGATCGTGGAAGGCCAGCCTTGCCTTGCCGCTCATTTCCACCCCACAGGTATTGCTCATTGGCTGGTTGATCAATCACTACAGTCATTGAGATTTCACGTTTCGGCCTTGCGTCGGGCGCCATTCCCCCGAATCCTCCGCTAGACCTGCTCATGCCCGACGCCCCATCCCCAACCCGTTTCGCCGCATTTCTCCAAAAAATCACTTGCCTGCGCTGTGCGCCCCGCGAGTTGTGGATCATTTACGCCGCCTACATTCTGGAGAACATCGCCTACAAATGTGGTGCTGCCAACGTCGTCCGTTTGTGGCTGCATTCCGACCTCGGGTTCTCTCAGATGGACGCGAGTTGGTGGATCGCCACTTGGTCCGCCATCATGACCCTGATCACTGTGCTGGTAGGCTCTCTAACGGATGCAATGGGTATCCGCCGCACGTTCCTGCTGGGATTCCTCGTCTGCCTGGTCGCCCGCTGCGTGATGGTTCTAACGATATGCCAATGGATCGTGCTGCCATTCGGGCTCTATTTGCAAGCCGTCGGCATGGCGCTGATGGTTCCGGTGATGATTGCAGGGGTGAAGAAGTTTTCCAATGCGGCGCAACGCACGATTGCCTTTTCCCTATACTATGCGCTGATGAATCTGGGATTTGCCATTGGTGACGGCATCTTTGACGGCGTCCGAGGCTCCAAAGCTCTTGGAACCTGGGTATTTTCCTGCTTCGGCCGGACGTTCGGGTCCATCGATTTTTCACGTTTGCCGTTCGGGCTTGGAGAAAATGGTCATTGGATCATGCCGCTCATCGGGATGGAGCTGAGTTCCTACCGCGCGCTGTTTTTTATCGGGTCGATGTTCACCGTTCCGGGCTTGCTGCTGGTTTGGCTTTTCCTGCGCGATGGTGTGGAGATGACCGAAGACGGAGTGGTCATCACACCCCGACCGGAAAACGCCGACAGCGGATTGTCCTGGATCGCAACCCTGTGGACGACGTGCAAGGCAACCGCCTCCCAGTCGGTCTCGATCTTTCTCGGATTGTGGCAGCAACCCGCGTTCCACCGGTTTCTCGTCTTCATGACCCTGGTCGTCGGGGTACGAATGATATTTTTCCAACTGACGTTCACCTATCCCGCCTACAGCATTCTAGAACTGGGGCCCGGCGCACCCTTTGCCCACATCACCGGCATGCTCAACTCGGTGATGATTCTCGTGCTGGTGCCCATTTGCGGGGTGCTCACCCAAAAAGTCTCCGCCTATCGGATGGTCATGGTTGGCAGCCTGATATCGGCCTTGTCGGTATTTTTCATCGCGATGCCTCCGCAGTGGTTCCAACCCTTGGCCGATGGCTGGCTCGGCAAAGTCATCGTTACCGACTGGCTCGGGGTCACTGGCCGGGTCAATCCCATCTATATCTCGACCTTCATTTTCATCGTATTTCTATCCATTGGCGAGGCGCTGTGGTCGCCGCGCTTGTATGAATACTCTGCGGCAATTGCGCCGCGCGGCCAGGAGGCATCGTACATGGCCTTGTCGATGTTGCCGTATTTCGGCGGAAAACTCGCGGCAGGAGCGCTCTCGGGCTGGCTGTTGGAGACATTTTGTCCGGAGACCGGTCAGCGGCATTCGGAAATCATGTGGATGGTCGTCGGTTGCATGGCGCTCATCACACCGGTAGGTGCCTATATCTTCCGCAGACACATCCAAGTGCAAGAGGACGGTAGGACGGTTAACTAATCAGCAACCTCCTCGCCCGACTTTTGCGGGTTTTTAGGAAACCTGCCAAGTTGGCCGGGAGTCCCGGAGTCATAGCTTGCCAATCAAAGTAGGAGCTGCCATTCTAGTCCGTGGCTGCCGATGCCCATGCCGGGCCTTTGCACCTCACCACCCCATGGATCGCCGCGAATTCCTCAACACCGCCATGGCCGGGGCGGGACTGGCGCTGTTGCCCGGCGCGGTCCTGCCAACGACCACCGCCTCCGACGGCAAGCTCCACGTCGCGCTCATTGGCCACGGCAGGCAGGGCCAGGTGCTGTTTGAGGCGATGAAGAATATTCCCGGCCTGCACTTTCAAGCGGTGTGCGATATCTGGGATTACAACCGCAAATGCGCCGCAGGCCACGTTCGTGCGCTGCACGGGCACCTGCCGACAAGTTACGAGGACATCGACGAATTGCTTGCCACCGAGAAGGGATTGGACGCGGCCATCATCGCCACCCCGGATTTTTGGCACGCGCAGCACACCGTCAAATGCCTTGAGGCAGGGCTCCATGTCTATTGCGAGAAGGTGATGTCCAACACACTCGAAGGGGCCCGCACCATGCTGCAGGCCGTCGAAAAATCCGGCAAACTCTGCCAAATCGGATACCAGCGACGCAGCAACCCGCGCTACCTCTATACCCTTGACCAATTGTTCAACGGCCTGCGCATCTTCGGACAAATCGTCAGCGTCAGAGGCCAATGGTATCGCTCGCTGAATTCATCCAAGGAGGCTGTGCTTCGTCCAAATTTGGCCATCAAGCCGGATATCCTCAACCGCTATGGCTTCAAGGACATGCGCCAATTCATGAACTGGCGCTACTTTCGCGACCTCTCCGGCGGCCTCATCCTCGACCTCGGCTCCCACCACATCGATGTATTCAACTGGTTTCTCGGCTCCACACCCAAATCCGTCTGTGCCTTCGGTAGCAATGATTATTTCAAGGAGCGTGAGCATTTTGACAACCTCATGGCGGTCTTCGAGTACGACACCCCGCAAGGCACACTGCGGGCCTGCGAGCAAGTGGTGACGGCCAGCCCGGGGACGGGTGGCTACTTTGAGAGCTTCATGGGAACCACCTGCACCCTCCAAATGTCCGAGTCGCCGACATATACCAACATCTCCCCACATAACTACAGACCGACCGAAGGACCCAATTGGGACGATTTGTTAGATCGCGGATTCCTCAAGGAAAAGGACCCGCCGCCCCGCTACAACAGCAACGGCCAAATCATTCGGTCGCATCCATCGGAAACACCGCCGCCGGATTTGGAATTGCCCGGAAACTTCAACAAGCCGCCCCACCAACCGCACCTCGAAAACTTCTTTGCCGCGGTGCGCGGTGAGACCACTCTCCATTGTGATGCCCGATGCGCCTTTGCCAGTGAGGCACCGATGCACTCGGCGGATCCCTCCGCCCGCACCCGCCAGACCATCACCTTTGAGAAAATTGACTAGATGAAAGTGCCAGTCAGACATTCGCATCGGCGGTCATACACACGCCGCTACCTTACATCTCATTCGCTCCGTTGCTCACAGATAGGTTGTGAGTTCTGCCACGGTGGCCTCGTCCAGGGCGCGGACCAGGGCGATGGTAAGGGCCAGCACTTGCAGATAATCCTGGAGGTTGATGATCGCGTTGTGGGAATGAATGTAGCGGGCGGGAACTCCTAACACAACGCAGGGAATCCCGTCGTTCGCCAGATGAAACGCGCCTGCATCCGTCCCACCGCTGCGGCGCACGGTGATTTGGTGGACAATACCGGCCTCACGAGCGGTGTCGATAGCAAGCCGCGCCAAGCGTGGGTTGCCGATGGCTGTGGGGTCGAACATGCGGATCTGTGCACCACCACCGAGGCGGCCTTGGCTATCGGCGCGGGGACCTCCGGGCGTGTCATCGGCAGGCGGGCCCTCCAGGATGATTGCCACATCCGGCGTGGCATAACTGGCTGCGGTACGGGCGCCCCGCAGCCCGACTTCCTCCTGGACCGTGCCGCAAAGAATCAAGCGGTTCGGGTGATACGAATTGGCCAGCATCTGGCCGGCCTGAATCGTGGCAGCCATCCCCACGCGGTTGTCAAAGGCCTTGGCCATGAACCAATCCTCGCGTGCCAACGGCGTGAACGCGGACAGCGGGGCGATCGGATCTCCCAGCGAAACCCCAAAATTTTCAATCGCATCACGGGCCGAAACCGCCCCTATATCGATGAACATCTGTTCGATCGTCATCACCTGCCGACGCTGCCCCTCCGGTAAAAAATGCGGCGGGCAGGACGCGACGACACCGAGGATTTTATCACCGCTGCGGGTGAGGATTTCAACGCGTTGCGACAGCAGGTTGTGTTCCCACCAACCGCCGATGGCCACAAACTGGACAAAGCCGTCGGCGGTGATGTTTTGCACCATGAAACCGACCTCATCCATGTGGCCAGCCACCAGCACCCGCGGCCCGGAATCGCCAATCTCACAAAATACCGATCCATTGCGATCTGCGGATAGCTCCCCGCATTGCTCCAACTCATCCACGAAGATGGCTCGCACTTCATCCTCGTGCCCGGAAACCGAGTGGGCCTCCGTTAACTCCTGCAACAACGACACTGCCTTTTGACGCATGCCCCGGACCCTGCCATGCCTGCCCCCGTCTTCCAAGCATAAACACAGCGCAAGCTCAGCCTGCGCCCTGACCGCGCCTATCTGTCTCCTTGTAGCGGCCCGTCTATGACCGCCGATGACCATGGACCACCAATGAACCCGCCCATTCGACAAGCGCCATCTTGTTTTGCCATCGGTTCACTATGGGTTGTTCCCATGGGTCAGCTCCAGCACCGCCACCGAGCACCTTGGCACCTTGAGCTCCAGGTGCCCGCCCTCGCCCAATGTGGGTTTCTCCTCGCGCTCAAGGAACTGGGTGTGCTGCGGCGTGACCTCGTTGGCAACCAGCGCAGTCGATGGGCCGGACAGGATCGGGAATGCCGAGTAGGTAGGTTCCGTCAGATCCTTGGCGATCAGAAACCTGACAGAGGCGCCAGACAGTTGTGTCATATTCTTCAGCGTCAACTCCAACGTCCGGTCCTCCCTGACACTTCGATTGATGATCGTTAGATAGACATGGCTGCCATTGGCTCGGATCGAGGCGGCGACGTCAAGATCAGCATCCGCTGGCACCGCAGGCAATTTGATTTGACGGTTGCCCTGATGACCCCTGAATGCCGCAAACACCTTCCCGCCCGTGTCGAGCCTAGCGGTCAAGGGGCTGACCCTGATGCCACCTTCATTGACGGGTTGAAAATAATATGCCTGATCGATGCCTAGCGCGTTCGCTTCACGGCACAGCAAGTTAAGTACGCCCGCTGTGTTGAGCCCAGATCCAACAGTGCCCGGCTTACCCCATCCGGTGCTCCACTCGTCAAGAATAGCAGGCAGCCGTGGCTGGGTCTGCCGCTGCTTGATCGCCTCGTGCAGCTTTGGCAACAAGCTCGTCGTGGGGGCTTTGCACATGCCTTCCAGATTGAGGCCGCCTCCATCATATTCATGAATCGATGTATAACTCAGAAGCGCTCCCGCCTGCTCAAACAGCGGCTTGTTCCATTCCGCGGTATTCGTGCATCCCACAAGCCTGACCGAAGGATCCACTTTTTTCATAGCCTCGGCAAACAACTTCGTCTGAGGAGCACATTGGATGCCCCCGTAGCCAAAATAGTATATCTCGTTTCCAAGAAACCAAGTCTTCACGCCGTAGGCCTGCGGGTGTCCGCGTTCGGCACGAACTTGGCCCCATTTCGTTTGCGGACTGCCGTTGCAGTATTCAACCCACGATCCGGCATCTTCCGCCTGCCTCTCGCAAAGGCGCATGGTTAGCGCTGCCTCACAGCCGATCTCACGGCACAGGGCCATGAATTCATCCGTGCCGAGTTCCTGGTTGTCCCAGTCGTCGGTGTCAGGCAGCAGAATGTCAACAGTGGTCACCTTGAATGGCGGACGCTTGTCGACGGGCAAAAGCCCGTCCTGCCAGCGGTAGAACTCGGCATAACAGCCGCCGGGGAAACGCAGGGCTCCAGGCTTGATCTGCTTGAGCAATTCGATCACGTCGCGCCGCATGCCGTGAAAGTTGTCAGCCCGCTGCATGGACGCCGCTCCGACCCAGAAGACGCCGCCGCTTGTGTTCCCGATCTCTAACCGGGCATCCTCTGCGGTCCCCGCAGCGGTGAACTCACCGGTCCAAAGTTGCCAGTCGCCCGGGCTGAGTTCTTTCTCAATCCGATAGATAGCCTGACTCTCCTTCCCATCCACAATCCGCATCCATACGC
>JBAXCM010000119.1:0-10568 GCA_037141475.1 Verrucomicrobiota bacterium
GTAGAATGTCGCGCCCAGTTCAAAATCGCATAGTGGCGAGCTTGCCAAGAATCCGCCGGCGTTTGTTCCATACTTTTATTCCCCGATAGCATGTAGGAAGCAGTTGTTTGGGTAACAAGGGGTCAAACTGGAAACATGAGTGGAGCAGTTTCCGTTCTCTCGAGACCCATCGAAGCACGTTATTTCTTGCATCGCCTCCACGTGTCTCTGGAAGGGTGGCCAGATGGACTTCAAGGTGTCCCCACGCCTCATGGATGCGCTTGAAGTCCCAGGCCGCACGCACCATGTCCGCAAATGATTCTCCACAACATGGCGCGGCATCCAATACAACAAGTTTGGCCACATTGACCGCCAGAGGCTGAAGGGTTGCCGCCAGATCATTCAGTGGATCGGGAGAAATCCAGGCGCTACGCTGCATGCAGCCAAATCCAGAACTGCGCAATTTTCGACGCAACCTACGCCGTATTTCGCGCTGAGCCTCTGGCAGGTCAAACAATATCACCCGCCATTTTCCGTCCCACGAGCGTTGCCAGCGTTGTTCTGGATCGTGCCCAATTTGCCCTGCTGCCAGTCCTTTTTCGGTCAGTTTGATAGCGCGCTGGCCACCCTGTTCATCCCGTCTCGATTCAATATAGGCTTGAGCCTCAAGGCGCTGGACTTGCCGCAGTAAACCATTGCCATACGCCCACATTTCAAAGGAGGAATCCAAATTCCTCCATGTCGGCCGCATCATCTTATCCAAAACCCATGCTAGTTGGTAAAGCAGAATCTCCGTCCGTGATCTCATATAACCCTCATGATGTCATCTTTTCCTGCGATTCGTCAACGTCTTTATCGACACGTCTTTATCGAATTAGCAAGTGAGTTGCTTTGGAGTGATTGGGGACTATTGATTGCGACATTTTGCTGGTCCGATCGGACCAGCAAAATGTCGCGGCGCGTTGGTAGGCATTTGATGTTGCCGGGCATTTAATGCTTGCGCTGGCGTGAGCGGGGAGAAATGCTCAACTCGTCAAGGGCGAATCCCTCAATGGGAGCGCTAGGGGCGCTTCGGGCCGTGTGAAAGCTGGCAAAAATCATTGATTCAAATGAATATGAGAACTGATCGCTGGGGTGTTGTCGCCGTGATGGGCATGATGTTTTTCATGACGGGTTGGTCGCTGGCCTATTCTCCCAATCCGGATCTGACGGTGACGGGGGCAATCGCCGCAATGAAGGCAGATGTGAATAGCTCCCCTGTCTATCCGGAGTCGTATAATCTCGGAGCCACCGGACTGCGCGGATGGATATATATCGACCGCAATAACATGGGCAATGACGGTTTGCAGACGGCACAGAGTCGACAGATATTAGTGAGCGTGGTGGGCTCCGGCACCCCGGCAGCAAGCGCGGGATTGGCAGTCGATGATGTGATCCTCGGAGCTAAGGCGGGTACCGGAACCGTGCCGGTTTTCACCAGTGACTGCCGCAAGGCGTTCGGTTGGGCGTTGGTGGATGCCGAGAGCGCAGCCAATGGCGGCGTGCTGAGCCTGTTGCGGTGGCGAGCTGGGACCACCACCACGGTCGCCATGACCTTGCCGGTGATGGGAAGCTACACCGACACGGCACCTTACAACTGCCCCAAGTCCGCACTGATTCTAGCCAATGCGCGGGTCCGGCTTGTCAGCCAGCTTCTAGCGGATCCGAATTTCTTAGGCACGAATTACGGCGGAGCGATCAAGGGACTGGCGCTGATGGCGGGAGTGGCCCCTGGGGATGCCAACTACGCCAGCGTGCAGGCCCGCTTGCAGTCACTGGCCCACGCGTTGGCTCCCGCCAATCTAACGCTAACTGGTTGCGACACATGGAACTGGGGCTACATCGGGATTTTTCTCAGTGAGTACTACTTGCGCAGCGTGGCTGATGGAACCCCTGACGCCAGCGTGCTGAACGGTTTGAATGCATACGTCGTGGGATTGGCAAAGGGCCAAAGCAAGTATGGCACCTTCGGTCATGGGGGGGCGGAAGCCCACGCCGATGGCAGTTTGCACGGGTCGATCTCGTGGTATGGTCCGGTGAATTCCGCGGGTATTCCCGCCAATATTGCGATCGTCATGGGCAAGAAGGCGCTGCTGGCGGCCGGCAGTGCGATAGATCCGGAAATTGATCCGGCGATTGATCGCGGAGCCAAGTTTTTTGGTTGGTATGTGAACAAGGGAGCGATTCCATATGGTGAGCATGAGCCATATGGTGATGGCCACGCGTCCAACGGCAAGGATGAGATGTGTGCGGTGTTGTTTGGCGTGCAGGACAATCGGCCGGTGGAAGCGGAGTTTTTCGCACGGATGGCAGTGGCGGGCTGCACCGGCCGCGAGTATGGCCATACCGGCCAGGGGTTCAGTTATCTGTGGGGCGCAATGGGCGCAAACATGGGCGGGGCAACGGCCGTAGCCCAATATATGAAGTCAATCCGCTGGCACCTCGATCTGGAGCGCCGTTCGGACGGCTCGTTCGTCTATGACGGCGGCGAACAATATGGCGGAGGCACCACCTCGGACGGTACCTATCTGGGGGCCAGCGGTTACAATGACGTCAGTCCCACCGCCTCATATATTCTTAGTTATGCGCTGCCATTGCAGCGGCTCTATATCACGGGCAAGGCCGCCAATCCGGCCCACACGCTAGACGCCACCAAGGTGGCTGATGCGATTGCCGCATCGACCTTCAAGCAGGATTGTGTGAGTTATACCAACGCCACGTTGATGACGGCTCTTGGCGCGTATGATCCGGCGATGCGCAGCAACGCTGCCACTCAGCTGGCGACCCGCAGCCTGACCACGACGGAGATCAACACCCTGATCACCATGGCGGAGGGCAGTGATGCGAACACCCGCATGGGTGCTTGCGAAACCCTCGGCGACCTCAAAAATTCCACCGCTCTGCCCGCCTTGGGCCGCCGCCTATCCGATTCCGATTACTGGGTCCGAGGCAAGGCTGCCAACGCCCTGAAAAACTTCGGTTCGTCGGCCAGTTCGCAGCTCACCACGATGCTCACGGCCTTCACAACCAATGCCACCGACCCAAATGTGATCGTGTGGACTGATCCGGTTCAGATTGCCAACGGCTACTTGGCCGACACGCTTTTTCAGGCGCTTGAAACCAACACCAACGCGCTGACTGGAACGGCAAGAACCAGCTTGCTCTATCCGGCGCTGCGGGCCGGCCTCAACCAGCCTGACGGCATGGCGCAGATGTATTTGAGCGATATGATCCAGAACAAGCTCACTTTGGCGGACGTTCAGGCGGTGGCACCGAGTTTGGTGGCGGCCGTGGCCCATCGGTCGCCGGCCGACCGCATGTTCAGTGACGTCATCCGCGACGCCGGTTTGCAAACCCTAGCAAAATTCAAGATCGAGGAGGGGATTCCGCTGTGCCTGATGATGAAGGAGCAAGCATGGCACAGCGATGATTGGACACCTTTTGATTTGCTGACCAATACCTATCGAGGCGCCGCCAAGGATGCGCTGCCAACCCTCTACAAATGGCAGGCCCATTTGCCACAGTTTGCCGCTGATAGTTCAGTCAACGTGGGTACCCGGCTTGCCGATATCACCTCGCATATTGCCTCGACCATTGCGGCTATCCAAAACGACGCAGCGCCGCCTGCCCTGGTGAATTTCAAGAGTCTAACGGTCGCGGCCAACCCCGCCACTGTCTCCTTGCCGGGCGGTACCACGGTACTCACCCCGGCGTTAGTGGACAAGGATGCCGGCACTCCTAACTTTGTCTGGAGCAAGGTCAGCGGGCCGGGCAGCGTGTCTTTCAATCCAAATGGACTGAGCCCCAATGCCACCTGCTCCGCCACCTTCAGCACGCCGGGTACCTATGTTTTGAGGGCCACCGCCGAGGATCGATCGATCCTCGATTACAACACTTGGATCACCTATTGCCTAGGCTATTTCGACTTCCAAACGTATAATGAAATCCTCGGCTCGGTAACTTCAAATCTAACTATTGTCGTCACTCCGGATCCCAACCGCGCGCCGGTGCCCCAGAATCAAAGCCTGACGACCTCCGCGAATACAGCCCTCGCCATTACCCTTGCGGGCAGCGACCCGAATGGTGACTCGCTGACATATGCCGTGGTGGCGGCTCCAGGGCACGGCTCACTAACCGGCACGGCACCAAATCTAACGTATACCCCTGCCAGCGGATTCACCGGTGCTGATAGCTTCACCTTCAAGGCCAACGATGGCCAGTTGGATTCTGTGGTGGCAACCGTCACGATTGATGTGGGAACCAGCGGCAATCGCCGTCCGGTGGCAGCCAACCAGTGGCTGACGACTTCTGAGGACATCACCAAAGCCATCACTCTTGGCGGGACGGATCCTGACGGCAACGCGTTGACATATCAGATTGTCAGTGGACCGCTTCACGGCCTGTTGATTGGGAGTGCGCCGAATTTCACCTATATGCCGGCGGCCAACTATCCGGCTGGCAATTTGCCCGGGCCGGACAGTTTCACGTTCACGGTGAGCGACGGCACACTGACCAGTGCGCTGGCGACTGTGAGCATCACGGTGACGCCGGTCAATGATCCGCCGCTGGCCACGGCGCAAACCATGAGCGTGTCGGCGAACACGGCCACACCCATCACTTTGGCCGGTGTGGATCCGGAAGGCTACGCGCTGGTCTATACCGTGGTGAGCAACCCCGGCCACGGCACCCTGAGCGGCACGGCACCCAACTTAACTTATCAGCCGATCACCAATTACCGGGGTGCGGACAGTTTCACATTCAAGGTGATTGATAGTGAAGGGGTGGCATCACCCGTTGTGGCTGTTAGCATAACGATCATCAATGATCCTCCGGTGGCCAATGCGCAATACGTAGAACTGTTACCTAACGTCGCCAAGGCCGTCACCCTCAGCGGCAGCGATAGTGCTAACGATCCACTGACCTACAGCGTGCTTACTCAGCCTGCGCACGGCAGTTTGTCGGGCAGCGCGCCGAATCTGACGTACACGCCGACTGCTGGATACACCGGTGCGGACAGCTTTACCTTCAGTGTCAATGATGGTGTGAGCGATTCGGCCGCCGCCACCGTCACCCTCAACGTGGCGCAGTGGCAGACGTGGACTAACATTGCCTCGGGCACCTGGTCGAGCGGCGCTAAATGGAGCGGCGGCGTGGCCCCCTCTGCGGCGGGCAGCAGCACGGGTTTGCTCGCGTTCAATACCAGCGGCTATTCGGGCACAAGTACTAACGATTTAGCCGGAACCTTCCAGCTTAACCGCTTCACCATTGGCAGTTCTCAGCCGGCCCTGACACTCAGCGGCAACCCACTTTCGTTAGTTATGAACAGTGGAATTGCGCCGCAGGTGAACCAGAACAGCGCCAATGCGCTCAGTGTATCCAACGCGATGGCCCTCGCCGCCACAACAACCCTCGGTGGGAGCGGCGCAGGCGATCTGACGTTTTCCGGTGTCATCTCCGGTGTCGGCGGCCTCACCAAAGCCACCAGCGGAAACCTCACGCTCTCCGCCGTGAATACCTATAGCGGCGGCACCTCCGTGAGTAGTGGCACACTTGCCCTGGCCACCGGCAATGCCAGACTTGGATCCGGTCCCGTCACGCTGACCGGCGGGACCACTTTTAAGGTCGCGGCAGATCCGGCCATCACGATCACCAATGCTATCAATCTAAATGGTGGACTGGTGACCCTGCCCATCACATTCGGAGGTGGCACGGATATCACATTGAGCGGCGCCATCGCGGGTAGTGGCGGGCTGAAGGTAACCAATGACGGGAATGGCAGGGGCCTCACGATATCTAGTGCGAACACGTTCAGTGGTGGCGTGCTTTTGAGTATGATCGGAGGCGGCGGCGAAATGCGGGTGCGCATTGGCAATGCCAATTCGCTCGGTAGCGGCACCCTTCGTAGTGAACTCGGGCTAACAAGCGGTGGAGGGTTGGAATGCTCCGTGGCTCTAACCAGTGGATCGGGAGTGCCTAATCCGATAGACTTGGCGACAGGTGCTAATCTCAATATTGGTAATAACAGCTCCAACCTGCTGCTTTCCGGCGTGATCTCCGGCAGCGGTTGTCTTACCAAATTGGGAAGCGCCAGCCTAACGCTTTCTGGCAATAACACGTACACCGGCACCACCACCGTGAGTGCCGGCACCCTTGCATGTTCCACAGCGGCGTCTCTTGGGCACGGGCCGTTGGTCATCAACGGAGGCAAGCTGAGCCTGCCGTTCACCGGTACCTGCCAGGTCACATCACTGTCGCTGGGTGGTGTGGCTCAACCTAACGGGATCTATAGCTATTCCACCTCGCCAGCCTACTTTGTCGCCGGAACCGGAACGGTGACAGTGGCACCGTCCACCAGCACCGCGCTTGCGTTAGCCAGTGGGATCACGCCTGCCTCGCCGGGCGATTCACTCACATTTACTGCAACAGTGAGCGGCAGCACACCGACGGGAAATGTGGCGTTTTATTCGGGGGCCGTGTTGCTGGGGACCAGTGCTTTGAACAGCTCATTTCAAGCCAGTTTCACCACCAGCGGTCTAGCAGCCGGAACAAACAACATCAGCGCTGCATATGTCGGCAATGTGAGCAATGGGGCTAGCACATCGGCGGTTTTGCCCATTCAGGTACTGGGGCCGCCGGTTGCGCCGGGCAATCTGGCGGCCATCTCAGGCAATAACACCGTCGGTCTGACGTGGAGCGCCTCGGCGAGTGCCAACGGATATTATGTGAAACGCGCAACGGCGAGCGGTGGTCCATATATCCCGATCGGCACCGCTGGCGGCACCAGTTATACCGATGCTAGCGCGATCAATGGAAACACCTATTTCTATGTAGTGTCGTCCACCAACATTGCCGGGGAAGGTGGGAATTCCAGCCAAGTGAGCGCCACACCTACCCCTCCCCAACCCACCATCACCACGCTGGCATCGTCCCTCGGCAGCGGGGGGTCTTATGGTGCGACGGTCAACTTTACCGCCACGGTTGCCGTGACTGGCGGGCCGGCGACCGGCTCGGTGACGTTTAACGATGGCGCGACGGTGTTAGGTACGGTGGTGCTAAGTGGTGGCCAGGCGAGTTGGGCGATTGGGACGCTGGCGGCAGGCAGTCATTCGATCAGTGCGACATACGGCGGGAGTCTGGCGTTTGTTGGCAGCACAAGCAGCGCGCTGGGCTATGCCGTAAGTCCCAAGGCGGTGACCATCACCGGGGTCACGGCGTGCAACAAGACTTATGATGGTTCCAATGCGGCCACTTTGAGCGGAGGCTCGGTTGCAGGCGCGATCAACGGGGATGTTGTTAGCGTGATTGCCGGCACTGGCAGTTTTGCCAGTGCATCGGTAGGCACTTGGGCGGTGACTGCCAGCGGGTATGGGTTGGGCGGTGCGTACGCAGGCAATTATGTGTTAGCTTCGCAACCGACGGTGGCCAACGCCACCATTTCTGCTGTGACTGGCGTCGTTTTCACCTATACGGCGCTTAACACGGCGGTCGGAGCGACCGGGGCGGAGATTCTCAACACTGGCACGCTCGTTGAAGCCAATCACTTTTACGGAACCAATGCAGCGGTTACTCTGGCCAACGGTTTGACGTTTGGCACGAATTGGTCCCACACCAGCCCCGCAGGTTGGAGTGGTGGCCAGAATACCAGCACGGATTCGAATAACAATGTGCCGTTGCTAACGGATTCGACGGCATTCGGCAAGTTGATGCGCAATTACACATGGTCCTCTGGTGAGACCGACACGCTCACTGTCCCAGGACTGACGCCAGGCCATATCTATCGGCTTCAACTGATCTCGGTGGCAGGCAAGAATGCCGGGGTGGTGGTCGAGTCCAGTTCATCAACCCCATGGACTGACAGCTATAACGGCACGCCCTCCTTGCTAACTGCCATTTGGGTGCAAGGTGCGGCTGATACGGCACTCAATGTGGTGCTCACCCGGAACCACAGTTTTTCTGGGGCGCACGACAACGAGCTTGAAGCCAACGGCTATGCCCTGCATGACATCACGCCGAACTCCCCGCTCAATGACATCCTGACGTTCACATTCCCGAGTTACGGGGCTGCGACAATTTCCGGCACAAATATCTCCCTGACCGTGCCGCTGACGACACCTATTACCGCACTGGCACCTACTTATACCGTCTCTCCAAACGCGATCGGCTCGCCCGTCTCCGGCACCAGTCGGAACTTCAGCAGCCCACAGACCTACACGGTCACCGCTCAGGACCTTTCCACAAAATCCTACACCGTCACCGTTACGCCGCTGGCCGCACCCGCGCCACCAACCAATTTGCTAGCCACCGCTGGAAGCAATTCCGTTGGTCTGATGTGGAGCGCCGCCAGTGCTGCCACCAGCTACAATATCAAGCGCTCGGTCGTCAGTGGTGCTTCCTATATCACGCTTGGAACCACCAGTTCGACGAGTTATACCGATGCGACTGCGCTCAACGGCACGACCTATTTTTATGTGGTATCCGCGACCAATGGCGGTGGCGAAAGTGCCAACTCGTCCCAAGTCAGTGTGACCCCGGCATTGATAGCAACGACTCCAATTTTCGCATCCTCATCCGGCAGCACCGGAGCGTATGGCACGGCTGTGACCTTGACTGCCACAGTGAATGCTTCCGCCACTGGCACGGTGACCTTCAAGGATGGCGGCACTGTGTTAGGTGCGGGTGCCGTGACTGCCGGTGTGGCAAGTTTCACCACTGCTGCGAACACGCTGGCAGTGGGCAGCCATTCACTCAGCGCCTCCTATGCCGGAGACGCCACCTATGCGCCGGGTAGTTCTGACGTGCTGGCTTACGCAGTGACCCAAAAGGCGTTGATCCTCACCGGGGTGACCGCGTCTAGCAAAGTTTATGATAGAACAACCCAAGCCACATTGAGTGGTGGCGTGCTATCTGGCGTGCTAGCCGGAGAGAGTGTTAGCGTGAGTGCCGGCAGTGGCACGTTTTCCAATGCGAGCGTTGGCACATGGGCGGTGACGGCCACAGGTTACACGCTCGTTGGTGCCAACGCCGGCAATTACCAACTCTCAGCCCAGCCCATCGTGGCCAACGCCAGCATCACGGCGCGGGCGGTCCAGCTTGCTGGCAGCCGCATTTACGACGCGACGGTTAGCGCGGCGGCAGGCATTCTGTCGATAGCAAATAATCTGGACGACGCCAATTTGACGTTGACGGGCAGCGCCACGTTGGCCGCCAAGGATGTTGGGATGCAGGCACTGTCAAGTGCTGCGGCGGTGGCCCGGGTGCAATCCGCGACGGCGAACACGGGTACTGGTACCGCCTCCACGTCATTCACCGCCACGTTGGCTGCGGCCCCCTTGAATGGAAACACACTCATAGCCGTCATAGCGACCCGCAGCACGTCCCAAGGCCGGATCACTGGCATCACCCAAACAGGGGCAACCTGGTCCCGGGCCACTCAATCCGGAGCTGGTGCCTCGACCGCCTCGACCACTGAAATCTGGTATGCACCCAACGTGTCCGGGGCAGGAACCCAAGTGACTATCAGCCAAACATCGGGTGCTAGATCCGCAGCGGTGGTTATCGAGTACAGTGGCGTGTTGACGGCCAACACATTGGACGTGGTTGCCAATTCGTTGAGTGGAGGAACTGCAGGCACAGCGGCTCTAACCGGGACGACTGCGGTGGCCACCACCCAACCGAATGAATTGTGGGTGGGTGGCATCGGTCTCGTCAATAGCGGCTACACGTTGGGCACGCCGAGCAATGCGTTTATCTCGGTTGCCAGTGCCAGTTCGACAAGTTCGACCGCTGCTAACAATGCCAAGGTTGTTGCCTTGGAATACATGGCCACGACCAGCGGATTGGCGGGTTCCGGCGGCACGATCAGCGCGTCGTCACAATGGTCCGGCGCAATCGCGACCTTCAGGACGTCAACTCCGAGCACTCTGGCATTGGCTGGCTCGGCAGCCACCAATTACACGCTGAGCGGGTTGACCGGATCAGTGCAGGTGTCAGCAAAGGGCCTTGCAGTCAGCGGCTTGGCCGCCAGTGGCAGGGCCTACAACGGCACGCAGACTGCAGCTCTAACGGGCTCTGCGGTGCTGCTTCCGGCGCAGAGTCCGGGCAGTGGCAGCAGTGCCGACGGCAAGCCGTACAGCGGAGACGCCCTTGCTTTGGGCGGCGTTGCTGCCGGTACGTTTGCTGACAAGCATGCCGTAGCTGGCAAGCCGGTGACGGTCACGGGTCTAACTCTAAGTGGTTCGGCGGCAGGCAACTACACGCTTATCCAGCCCGCTGGTCTAACCGCCGCTATTGTGCCGCTGCCGCTCACAGTGACGGCGGTGAGCGCCACCAAGACCTATGATGGCACCACCAGCGCCGCAGGCACCCCGACGCTTGCCCCGCCGCTTGCTGCGGGTGACACGACGAGCGTTTTGTCCCAGACATATCAAGATCCCAACGCCGGAGCGGGTGACAAGGTGCTCGTGCCTACGATAACGATCAATGATGGCAATGGAGGTGGCAATTACGCACTGATGCTGACAAATTGCATGACAGGCACGATTGACAAGGCC
>JBAXCM010000120.1:0-10553 GCA_037141475.1 Verrucomicrobiota bacterium
CTCCACATTTTATCTCGCTCAGATTCCCCGAGATTAGCGCGACGCGCTACACCATGAGGATTCCATAAAGTTAGACGTGATTGCGTGCGTCGCTGTGCGTGACCGGCAAAAACCCGAGACGCACCAACGCCCATGAAGATGAACGATGCCGCACGCGACGACACACTCCCGCCCGATCCTCCATCTGTCGGGATTCGAATCCGGTCCACATATCGGGCCACTGACAAATTGTGAAAGAAAATTGTTGCCTGGGTCCGTCAATGCGTGTGGCCACAAGCTAAGCGAAGGTCCGAAGCACCAGTGGATGGTCGTTGCACCGGCGGATTCGTGGGGGTCATATTCGCCGCATCATGACCACTTGACGACGGCCAGCCCAACCAGAGTTTCAAGGGCTGAGCGGGCACCATTTTTTGGGCATCACAAATCCGGGGTGTGGAGGCTTTGTTCCTTGCCCCGGATTTTGCGTTTGGTGCCGCGTGTGGGCACGTGCCGGCCGCACAAGGTATGGCAATATGGCCGGCCGTCTCATGCACCATCCGCGTCTAACAACCACCATTGGCGCGCGGATTGAACAACGCCCCTCAAATCCCGGCCGGCACAGTCACCGGAAGCGGCGCGTCCGACTCAACCGACAGTTCTGACATTCCCTCTTCATAGGTGACGTGGCGTCCGTCGAACAACTCAACGCGGAACCACTTTTCATCCACATGCACCATGATCCGGCGAACCACCGCCCGAATGTTCTGTTTCAACATTTCAACGTCATTCCAGTCAACCTGTTCTGTCTTCACCGCCCCGGCGGCTTCCTCGGCCCGGAGCATCGAAATCCGCTTCTCCAGAGCCGCCTTCTCGGTCTCAAGGTCGCGCAGCTTGCGGTCCACCGAGGCGCTGAATCCCGTGGCGATGAATTCCACCAGGCGCGGAATCTGAACCTCCAACTCGTCCATGCGCTTGAGCGCCGCCACAAGGTCTGGATTCTCACGCTTGGCCACATGGGGGGCGGAGGTCGCCGCCTTGCAGCACGCAAGCAAAGCGGGCATGAAATTTTCGTAGCGCCAACTGACGTAGGGCACCGCCCCACTCGGCGCACCGGCGTCCACAAGGTAGCTGTAGCTCTTCGCCCGACCTTTCGTGACGCGGAGCATCTTGTTGCCTGTCACCGCGCTGTAGGCGATTCCGGCGATCGGGTTGCCCTGGCCGCGCCCGCGGTGACTCGGCCTCTCCCGCCGGATCCGCTGGACGGTGGCATACAATTCCATCGGCACGATGGCGGGGTAGTAGCCGGGGACAGGGGCGAGCATTTCCCGCTTTCCTTCGACCATCCGGCCGGGGTGGAACTCGCCGATCACCTCGCGGCCTTCGAGGATTTTTCTGATCGTGGAAATGTGCCACCGCTTGGCCCCCCTGAACGTGGGCACGTTCTCCCGGTTGAATGCCCGGGCGATCATGAGCTGGCCCTGTCCCTCACCGGCCATTTCAAATATCCGGTTCACTAGGGCCACCCGTTCCGGTATCAGCGTGAAGTGCTTCCTGTCGTCAGAGAGTTCCATCCACGACGGGCACAGCTTGGTGAGTATTTCCTCGGTGGCGCGGTCCCGTTTGGCTGACCATGCCGCGCTCACCCTGACCGACTTCGTCCGGCTTTCCTCGTTGGCACGACTCAGGATCGTCAGGCTGATAATGATGTCGGTGAAGTTTCCGTCGTTGATCTTCTCCCGGTCATAGACCCGCTGGTCGGCAAGGGTGACGACCACGATCCCGGCATTGATGAGGCCGAGGAACATCTGGAGCGCGAACGTGATGTCCGTGCGCGACAACCGGTCCAGGCTCTCGACAATCAGGAATGACCCTGGTTCGATCACCCCTGCCTCAACCCGGTCGAGGAATGCCTTCAGGGCACCCTTGTCAGCGTTCTTGCCCCGGAAGGCCGAAACCCCGAGGTCGCGGTAGTTGTCCACCAAGGGGATGCCTGTCTTCAGGCACCAAGCGCGTGCAAGCTCGGTTTGCCGGCGGAAACTGTCGCCGTGAATCTGGTCTGCCGTGGAGAAGCGAAGGTAGGAATAAGCATTTGGCATGCGAGCCTTATGCCGCTAATTCCGTAGGTTGTAAAGGACATAATGTGAGATGAAAGTGGTTGCCCATGAGGGTCCAGGCATGTACGCGCCAGCCGCAGCTTCGGCACACCTCACCTAGCCGGTGCAGGAACAACAGGTGCTCGTCTTTCACGACAAAAATGGCCTTGCCGCCGTCACCGCGGGCCATGACATGATAGACAGCCCCCGCATACTCGAATCTCAATGACCTAGCCATCCACTAATCCTGCCTGAATACCCGATCGAGTCAAGAATAATGTTACCGTGCGAGGACTGACCCCATCGTGACACTGACTCGCTAGGGATTAGTGGTGATGACGAAGTTATCGATATACCAACCGGCATGGGGGACGTCGTTCCAATCATCGCTCTGCATGCGGAATTCGATTTGGATTTGCTGGGTGAAGGCAGCGGCGGGCAGCGCCTTGGAATAACTCTGCCAAACGCCCCCTGAGTTTCCGTCAATACGGGCCTCGAGCAGCGCCAGCACACTGCCGTCAGCAGCAGAAAGAACCCGCATCGTGCCGTAGTCGTATGTTTTCTCGATGTCTATGAACTCTTCCAAATTCAAGGTGCCGGAGGTGTAGGCAGTCAGGTCGATGACCGGCGAGCGCAACCAGATATTGGCATTGATGCCGTAGTTGCTGTTGATATTGGTGCCGTAGCAATTCGGTGCGCTGAAGGCGGCAAGGGGACCGACGTTGATAGGTGTTCCGAGTTGCCATTGGGTATCGACGCCACCATCGACGCCGCTGGTCCAACCGGTCACGAGGCCATCGAAGTTTTCGCTGAATGCCACCACCGCCGTCGCCGTGTATTCTTCGATGACATAAAACATTTTGGGATTGGCGGGTTCGAGAATTTGCAGGGAGGGGGTATTTGCCGGGATTGCATCTTGCACCAGTGTCCATCCGGTGGGCGGCTGGTTGGCGAGGTCCGGGCTGCTCCAGAGTCTGTAGAGTTTTCCGCTCCGGCTGTTCCAACTAAATGTTAGATTGGGTGGATTTCTGGCAACGGTCAACATCCCGTTAAAAGGCATCTCGGGAGGTTTGCCCACGGCACCGAGGCGAAAGCCGAAATCCTCCTGCTCGCTGTACTGCCAGAGCCCGCCGAAATACAAGCCATGGACGTCGAGTCCATAGAAACTTGAACTGCCCAACACCGTTTCGCGGATACCATTTGAGTTATAGGTATTCTCGACAAGCTCGCAAACATTGTCGTCCTGATTGTAGGTCCCGTAGTAACTCTGGCTGGCGGGCCCGCCAGTACCCACCGTGTTAGGTTGGTTCTCAAAATTATTCAGCACCGGTGTGTTGCCCACCGGCGTCGTATAATTGCCACTGGTGCCGACGTTGAAATAGCCATCGATGTTACCCATGGCATCGAGATGCGCCTCATTGGGCGGAGTGTCGGATTGAGTGGCATACTTCCAGTAGCCGTTTGTGGTGCCGCCGCCCTTGTAATACGCGGCCTTGAACCACTCATTTTGGTTTGGAAGGACATAGGTGAGCGGGCCGTTAGCCAGATCGGCGTGAACCGGCATGGTTACAGTGCCCGAATTAACACCGCCGCCGGTGATAATGTAAGGACCGGTCTCGGTGGAGCCGTTGCCGCGGCCGTTATTGAGCCAATTGGCAAAGCGCATTGCGTCGTAGCGACAAACATTATTCACCGGTTTGTCGGCCATGTTGGGTTTGACGGCATAGACATAACTGCCGCTTGATCCGCTGCGGGTGATTCCGCCGGAAGGCAGGTTTCCCATATCCGTGTTGTAGAGCCCATAGGTATCGGTCGCTGCCTTGGCATTGAGAAACTCACAGTACTGGGCATTGGTCACCTCGTACTTT
The DNA here is from genome assembly GCA_037141475.1 of Verrucomicrobiota bacterium. GTDB lineage: Bacteria > Verrucomicrobiota > Verrucomicrobiia > Verrucomicrobiales > Akkermansiaceae > Luteolibacter. The sequence continues at coordinate 3,941 of JBAXCM010000120.1, forward strand.
CCCATCCAATAGCTGTAGGTCACCATTCCTAATTGCCATGGGGTCAAATTCGTCCGGTTATTCTGCCATGCGGGACCGGTTGTGGTGTTGCCAGCATCACCGACCGGCACCAATGCATAGGGAAATTCAGAGGCCAGCACTTGGCTGCCCAGGCCCAATAACGCAACTAACACAAAGCTGACCGTCTGCCCGCGAACAGCGGAACAGATAGATGCCGCGAGGCTATAGACACCGTGGCATGTGGGAGTGGGGCTTGGCGCGATGCCCGAGAAGAGTGGACGCGAGCGAAACATGAGTGGACCGGAGGATTGGGTAAGATGGGGGTTTATGGATGTCTTCATGGCAATTGGGTTGGGATTTTATGTCGGCAGGCAAAAGTGTTAGAAAGAAAATTTCTGAATTTTCTGCCGTTAAAGATGGCCGTTGCCGCCTCTTCCTAGAGTCCTTGAAAAGCTAGCACTGCTGTCGGCAGGTCAAGTTTTTTGCTCTTGTGCGTTCAGCGAGCGGATCGACCGAGCTCGCCGAAGTCTCAGCCGAGCCGTCTTCAAGTCTTGGGCCTTGTGTCTGAGGCGCAGACTCACTCGTTCCGTTACTGCCCTATCGGCGTGGGATAAACCGGACGTTCAGGGAATCAAAGGCGAGGGGCCGGTCATAGCGCTCCTCATGTTCGACTTTCTCCTTGGCATCGATGGTTTGGATCGTGCCGACCTGCTCGCACAGGCACTTCAGGAGGCTGCGTACCACCAGGCGGGCGTGGGCAGCCCCCAAGCAAAGATGCGGGCCGAAGCCGAACGCCACATGAGGGTTAGGTTTACGATCCAAGCGGACCTCATCGGCTGCCTGAAACACGCATTCATCATAGTTGGCCGAGGCGAAACAGAGCGAGACGAGAGCCCCGGCCTCCACACTCACTCCTTGGACCTGTGTTTTTGCGGGGCAAAGCCGACCGATGTGGGTTACCGGGGAGATGGCGCGGAAAAATTCCTCGGTGGCGTTGACGATGCGCCGGGGATCCTCCCGCAGATACTCGAGGTCCGTTGGGGATGCCGACAGGTGGCCAATAACACCGGCAATCGAGTTGATGACCGTGTCGCGCCCACCGGCAAACATGATGCTTCCATAGCCGAGCATTTCCTCCCGGCTGAGCGGGCGTCCGCGGAAGGTTGCCTGGAACAAGCTGCTAAAGAAATCATCGCCTGGCGAAGCTTCCGCCCGGTCCAAGAGAGAGTTCATATAGGTTTCGAGTGCGGCACCTTTGGACTTGCCGTCACCTTCGCGAAAAACATGCGTGCCCCACCCAATCCAGACGCTTGCCTCGGAATCCGCCATGTTGAGTAGGCAGGCCAAGGCGCGGGACTGCAAAGGAATTGCGAACTCACGGACGATCTCGATGGTATCGCTCATGAGCGCCTCGGCGAGCAAACTGCGGACTAGAGACTCGACTTTGGCGATCACCTCCGGGAGCTTGGCCCGGTTGAAATACGGCTCGGCGATCTGGCGATAGTCGCCGTGCTCAGGCGGATCAATCTCCAAAGGCAACTGGCGGACTGTTCGCACAGCTTCCTCCGAAGGAATCGGGATGCGCAGCGGAGCGTCGGAACTGAACGTCTGCCAGTCCTTCGCCGCAGCGCGTACATCCTCGTGACGAAGGATCATCGGCACCGGCTCGCCTTGAAACCTGTTGACGAGGACACCGTGATTGCGACGAGCTTCGGCAAATGGATCTGGCTGGCTGTGGATCGGGCATGACATGGCATGAGAAATTTCAAGTTTTCCAAGGGTGGCTTATCGCATGATAGAGACCTCCCACTTCCGGTCATCGGTAAACCGAAATACAAGCTTGTCATCCTGGCCGGGCATTTTCGAAGCATCAATTACTAGTTTTGTCGTATACTCGGAACTATTGGGTTTGTATGACCAATGAATGACGACTTCGTGAGGAATTCGAGTGCTATTGACCTCTGCATACTTGGCTAGGCCGCTACTGATAGCCTCGACTGTTGGCTCGCTTTTGAATCCCTCGACGTGAGCGACCCAAACATCCCTGTCGCACTTATTCTCAAAACCGACCCTTCCTGAGTAGGTGCCGCAACCAGTTAGAACACTCGCCATGATTGCCAGGATATGGATGTATTTCATAAGGTCGGTTTCGAACGGCTGAGTATAGCCCGGGAAGTACCCGGTCAAGAGCAAATTCTTCGATCCCTACACGAGGCACCAACACCAACAAAGCGTGTCTGCACGTGTGAACTCAGTCGAATGATTGATGATAGCCGACTGATGAACGTCGGTTTCTGATGTTAAGTGAGGTGGCGTCCCGCCGCCATGGCCCATGCGCAGAGCAAGAGCAACGGCCTGACGGTCTCTTCTTCCTTGTATATCTCATGGGTAAATGTGAGCGGGGACGCCCACATTCCTTGAGGCTGTGACACTCGGCAGCAAGCTGGCCGCCTTCTTCATGCGTGCCTCCCGCTCTGCCTAATTGAACCGTATTTGCCTGACGCGGGTGCCCGCCCATCGGGAAGAAATCGTTGTGGACGGCTGGTGGTTTTGGTACGTCTGCCGGGCCATCCTCCCTCATTGCGTGCTGCCACTCGTCGAAACCGTTGATATTGTCCTGCCCTTGGAGCGCTCCGAGGATGAGGGAGCGCGGCGTGCGGCGGCGGCCGCCAAGCTGGGTGTGGCGGTCTCGCGGATCGGCGCGACGCGTTTGCGGAAGCATTCCATCGACGCCCGCCAAACCAGCGTCAAGGTGCAATTGCGGCTGGAAATTTCGTTAGACGGACCCTTGCCAGAGGAATTTGAGCCGATCTGGGAGGTCCCGCCACTGCCGGTTCAAGGGCGGCGCATGTTGATTGTGGGTTGCGGGCCGGCGGGGATGTTTGCGGCGCTGCGCTGTTTGGAACTGGGCATTAAGCCGATTGTTTTGGAGCGAGGCAAGGACGTGAGTGCCCGTCGCTTCGACTTGGGCCCGTTGTTGCGGGAGGGGCGGGTGATTGAGGAGAGCAACTACTGTTTTGGGGAAGGAGGAGCCGGCACGTTTTCCGATGGCAAACTCTACACCCGCGCCACCAAACGCGGACCCGTCGCCAAGGTGTACGAAATCCTCGTCGCCCACGGTGCCCCCGCCCGCATTCTCACCGACGCCCATCCGCACATCGGATCAAATCTGCTGCCTAATGTCGTCAAAGCCATCCGAAACTCCATCATCCAGGCCGGTGGCGAAGTGCACTTCCAGACGAGGGTCGTCGATTTATTGGTCAGTGGCGGGCGCCTCCACGGGGTCCGCAGCGAGAGCGGCCTGGAGATTTTTGGCGACGCCCTGATCCTGGCCACCGGGCACTCGGCCCGCGACATCTATCGCCTGCTGGCGGACCGGTCAATTCTGTTGGAGCCGAAGCCGTTTGCCGTCGGCTGCCGCATCGAGCATCCGCAGGCGTTCATCGACCGCGCCCAATACCACCTGGGCAGCGGCGTGGAACGGCCGCGCCTGCTGCCTGCCGCCCGTTACCGGCTGGCCACCAAGATTCGCGATCGCGGTGTGCATTCGTTCTGCATGTGTCCCGGCGGCTGGATCGTGCCGGCTGCCACTGAAAATGACGAGGTGGTGGTCAACGGCATGAGCCTGTCGAGGCGCGATTCGCCATTTGCCAATTCCGGTCTCATCGTCACCGTGGAGCCGGACGATCTTCCTGGGTTTTTCCAACAGCACGGGGTGTTAGGCGGGATGATTTTCCAAAAATCCTTGGAGCAGGTTGCCAAATCGGCCGGTGGCGGCGGCCAGGTAGCCCCGGCTCAGCGGGTTGTAGATTTCCTAGGCGGCAAACTTTCCGGCAGTCTGCCGGACACCAGTTATTTTCCGGGCATTCACAGTGCGCCGCTCCACGAACTGCTACCGGCTTGGATTACCGGGCGGATGCGCGAAGGGTTGCGGCTGTTTGGACGGCAAATGCCCGGCTACACTGCGGATCCGGCGTTGCTGTTGGGATTTGAGACCCGCACGAGTTCGCCCCTGCGTATCCCCCGCCGCGATGACACCCTGGAACACCCGCAACTGCGCGGATTGTACCCCTGCGGCGAGGGCGCGGGATACGCCGGCGGCATTGTCAGCGCCGCACTGGATGGCATGCGCAGCGCCGAAGCCGCCGCGCTCTGAGGAGACTCCAACGGACGGCTAGGAAATTTTCTACGTTTCTCGCCTCGACAAAACGAGTCGGCGATCTAGCGTCGCTACTTGTTCGCACTCGCACCCTCCATGGATCCAAACACCACCCTCGCCAGCCAGCTGCCGCCCGATGACGTTGCCGCCATCGATGAACTCGGAAAAACCTACCAAGCGTTTCGCGCGGAACTCGGCAAAGCCATCATTGGCCAGGACCAGGTGATTGAGCGGTTGGCCATCTGCCTGTTTGCCCGGGGCCATGCCCTGTTGATGGGTGTGCCCGGACTGGCCAAGACGCTGCTGGTGTCTTCAGTGGCGCAAACCTTCGATTTGAGCTTTAATCGGATCCAGTTTACCCCGGACCTGATGCCCGCCGACATCACTGGCACGGACATTATTCAGGAAAGTGGCGTCGGCGGCCGGCGGGAATTTGAGTTCATCAAGGGACCGGTGTTTGCCAACATCGTTCTGGCCGACGAAATCAACCGAGCCCCAGCCAAAACCCAGTCGGCGATGCTCGAAGCCATGCAGGAAAACAAGGTCACCGTGCTCGGCAAAACGTACACACTGATGCCGCCATTTTTCGTGCTGGCCACCCAAAACCCGATCGAACAGGAAGGCACCTACCCCTTGCCCGAAGCCCAACTCGACCGCTTCATGTTCCTCATCGAGGTCGATTACCCAAGCGTCGAAGAGGAAAAACGCATCGCCCGCGAAACCACCGGAGCCGCCCGCCAGATCCTCAGCCACCTGCTGGACGGCGAGAAGGTGCTGGCCTATCAGCAACTCGTGCGCCGTGTGCCGGTCCCCGAACACCTCTACGAATACGCGGTAAACATTGTCCGCAAAACCCGCCCCCACCAACCCGAATCTCCGCAGTGGATCAAGGACACCGTCGGCTGGGGCGCAGGCCCGCGCGCCGTCCAATACCTCATCCTCGGGGCCAAATCCCGGGCCGCATTGCGCGGTGCCTACATGGCCTCATTGGAGGACATCGAGGCCGTCGCCTCACCCGTGCTCTCCCATCGCGTCATCACCAACTTCTCCGCTGAAAGCCAAGGCATGACCTCCAAGAAAATTGTTGAGCGACTGATCAAGGAGATGCGGGAAGCATGAAATACGACTTCCTCGACAACCCCTTGCTCTCCCGCCTCGGTGCCCTGCCCATCGAGGCCCGCGTGCCAATGTTGGGCAACGTCGCCGGCAAACACCGCTCACCTCACCGTGGCTCGTCCGTCGAATTCGCCGAGTACCGCAAGTACGTCCCCGGCGATGACACGCGCCGCCTCGATTGGAAGGCGTTCGCCCGCTCCGACCGGTTTTACATCAAGGAATTCGAGGCCGACACCAATCTGCGCGCCTACTTCGTCGTCGATGCCTCTGGCTCGATGAAATTTGCCGGCCGTGGTGAGGCAAAAATCCAGTTTGCGCGCCGCATCGCCGCTTCCCTGTCCTACCTGTTGGTCAACCAAGGTGACGCTGCAGGCTTATCCATTTGCACCGACAAATTGCACATGGAAGTGCCACCGAGCCGCCGTGCCGCCCATCTCGACCGGCTCTTCAGCACTCTCGGTTCGCTCACACCCAGCGGGCCCACCGGCCTGATTGAGGCGCTGCACACGATCGCCGAAAAAGTAAGCCAGCGGGCGTTTGTGGTGGTGCTATCTGATTTGTTCACCGAGCCCGAAGCCCTCGGCGACGCCCTTCAACACCTGCGCTACCGCAAGCACGACATCTCCGTGTTCCACTTGCTCGACCCGTTGGAGATCGGCTTCGAGTTCGACCGCCCACACCGCTTTGTCGATTTGGAGGACAACACCGCGCTGGTCGTCGAGCCCAACCTTATCGCCGAAGAGTACAAGGCGGCGCTGCGCGACTTCCTCACTGCCGTGCGCGCCAAGTGCCATGACGCCGCCGCCGACTACCAACTCGTTCTAACCGACACCCCGCTGGAGCCCTTGCTGCGTGAATTCCTGACCGCGCGATTGCCCAAATCAAAGCACTAGATCCTAAACAATGCTGTTTTTAAATCCATTGTTGCTCTGGGGCCTGCTCGCCGCGAGCATCCCGATCATCATCCACCTACTGAATCGTCGCCGCCATAAGACGATCCACTGGGCGGCGATGCAATTTTTGCTGAAGGCGACCCGCGAGAGCCGCGGCAAGAAGAAGCTGCGCCATTTTCTGATTCTCGCCTGCCGAACCCTCGGATTGGCCGCCCTCATTTTTGCGGCGGCGCGGCCAATCGTCTCCGGCTTACTCGGCTGGGGTGGTGGCTCGATTGATGTGGTGGTGTTGGTGCTCGACCGATCGGCGTCGATGGAAACCAAGCCGGGCGACGGACTGAACTCGCGCCGTCAGATTGTTTTGGAAAAAGTGCGCGATGCCATGAAAAACCTCGGCGGCGCCCGCTTGGTCCTCATTGATAGTGCCAGTGGCCAACCTCAGGAC
>JBAXCM010000121.1:0-10552 GCA_037141475.1 Verrucomicrobiota bacterium
AGGTAGGCGACTGGCAGAGCGGATTTTCGCACGGCCGATGGGGTCAGTCCTCGCATGGTGACATTTATTAGATCCATCACTCGTCCGCCTGCAGTCGATACGAGGAGGGGCGAATTTGCTCTCACCGTTGTCGAAAACGAGGTTGAACACTGAGTTTTGTGCTCAGTGAGGCAGAGCAGGCGGAGAATGAACTAGGCGCATTTCGGTCCAGTCATCACCACGAATAGACAAAATCTCAAACAAATCCCTTGGCAAGGCGGCTAAGATCGCTAATTTCTGAGCTTGAGCAGGTTCCCATGATTTTGACGAAACTCATCCTTTCCGAGTATTATGCCGCCTGCCACTTCAACACCCATAACCCCAGTAAAATATGAAACTTCGACTCGCTCTAGCTGTGATCACCGTGCTTTCCCTCAATGCTATCGCCGCATTGCCGACACCCGATGCCGACGGATGGATCCCACTATTCAATGGTAAGGACCTTACGGGCTGGGACGGCCTGGACGGGTATTGGTCCGTTGTTGACGGCGCAATCCAGTGTCAGGAAACGAAAGCAACCTCCAAGCAGAGCGACCTGATCTTGGTGGCGTCGAAGGAGAATCCGGAGAAGTTTGCAAATTTCGAGATCCATTACAGTTGGAAGATTGTTTCTCCCGACGGCAATTCCGGAGTGCAAATTCGCAGCGTCATTGATAATCCTGAAATGAAACACGTTGGCGGTTATCAGGCTGACATTGATGCAAAAAACAGTTACACTGGGATTATTTACTGCGAGGGCGGTGTAGCGGGTGGCCGTGGCATTATGAGCAATCGTGGGGAGAAAACACTGTGGGACGAAAATAACAAGCGCACCAACACCAAACTCGATAAGAGCAACGATGAAATCCAAAAGGCCATCAAGCCTCAAGGCGAATGGAACGATTGCGTGGTCATTGCCGACGGCAACCGGATCATCTACAAAATCAACGGTGAAGTCACCACTGACATGACCGACATGAGCCCGAATGCACGCAAAGACGGGGTCATCGCCCTGCAGATGCATGGCGGCTTCGACATGACGATCCAGTTTAAGGGATTCAAAATCAAGATGCTGCCTGCCTCGAAGTAAGGAGATGGAAGGATCATACCCATCAAGCCATCTAGGAACTGTCCTAGGATTGGGCTGTTCACCCCACGCTAAAAATCACTGCCGAAAGTTCTTGGCACTCCGTCAGACATCGGCTAGTGAGGGGTGCGGACGAATGATCCGATCATCAACATCAGTACCGAACCCCCAAAATCAACTCCCATGGAATCCATCAAGAACCTCACCCGCTTTACCTACGAAACCGCAGCTTTCCAAGGATGGCGTCTATCCATCAGCCGCAAAGGCGCGACCTTCACCAAGTATTTTTCGGACAAGAAATATGGCGACGAGGCAAAATCCTTTGCCGCCGCCGAAGCCGCTCTGGCCGCGCTGCGGACGTTCCTCGACACCGCAAAATTAGTCGATGGCAAGCACACGGCGGCGACCAAGGCCAAGGTGGAAAAGTTGCTGACGAAGGCGTAGATCTTCATGATCCCGGATCAAGCCGGGATCAATTTCAGACATCTTGAACCCGGGAGGTGTTGCGTGGCGGCGCTTCTTGGCGTGTCTGCTGCGCAGTTCTGGTTTCCCGAGACTATCGGTATTCCGCTGATTAAAAGTGGTGGCAAGCAAAAGCTGGCTGGATCCCGTGATGGTTTTGAGGTCGAACACTCAGTTCTGGAGTTTCTGGAGTTTGACCCCCACCCCGGGCGACCGCTCGATCCTAACTGCCTGTTCGGCCAAACCACAAACTCCCACAAAAAGACGATGATAACGGTACGGCGCAAAGGAAAAGAATTTGGACCTTATGATACGGCACAGGTTGTGGCGCTTGTTGAGGCGCGACGACTGGCTGGGAGTGACCTAGCGCGTTCAGATGCCGATCAAAGGTGGCGGCCTCTGGCAAATTTGCCAGAGATTTTGGAGTTTGTCCCCCCATCGCTGCCGCCTATGCCAACCGACCGCTCGTGGGTAGCGACTCTGTGTATTCTGACAATCATTGGATCGATTCTAGGTGCCCTTAGAGGTCTGTTCTATGAAATGTTCGCGGATTTTGGCGGCAGTTCTCATTCGTTCTGGCGAGGCTGGGCCTACGCCGTATTGAACCTCGGGACTTTGGTAGGTGCCATTGCGATGCTGGCCAGACGTGCCGATGGATTGTATCTCTACACCGACAGCCAAATTCTCTATCTGCTGGTAGTTGTCAGCGCTATCGTCGATTGGGGAGGCGATGGCAGGGAGATTTTCGCCATTCTAATTGGTGCCTCATTCTTTCTGCCTTCAGCTGTGTTTCTGGCGCTCTATTGGTTGCCAGTTGCCCGCAAATCCCTCCAATAGCTCAATAGCGGAGCAGGCACTTCACCACTTCTCCGCTTTTGACGGCTGCCAGGGCATCGTGGATTTGCTCAATTTTGAATTCATGAGTGACGAATTCGGAGGCTTTGAGTTTGCCTTGGCGAATCCACTCGCACAGTGGTTGCTGCGCTTCACGTTCCCGCCATCGCGTCGGCCATTGATGGACAAAGAGATTGAAGTTATATGGACCGAGAGATTTTTTCAGCGGTATGCTCTCGGCGGCTATCACTCCGTAGATGCAAATTGAGCCGCCCATCTTGATGAGTGGCAACGCGCTGTTGACCAATTTCTCACTGCCTACGGCATCCACCACCGCGTCGAGCTTTTTGCCAAACTCCTTCTCCAATCCCGGTAAGTCCTCGGGACTGAAAACTGCGTCTGCACCCATTTTCAGGGCCTGCCCGCGTTTGTGCGCTAACGGATCCACCACTCCGATCCAGTCCAAGCCTAATAATTTTCCAAATTTGACGAAGCTCAGTCCGACTGGACCGGCTCCAAACACGAGGATGCGGTTGCCTGCCTGGAGGTGGAAATCGCCGAAGCCGGCATAGACTTCGCGCCATGTGCACAGCAGCGCGGCTTCCTCGGCAGCTATATCCTCATCCACCCGCGTCTGAATCTCGTAACACTCAAACCATCCATGATCGGCATCGGCCACCCCGTCCGCCACCATCGCCATGTGATCGTTAGCTAACGTCATGTCGCAAAATCCGCCCCAGCCACTTGCATACTTGGGATCGGAAAAATCGAACAACAACCCGCCGATGACACGGTCGCCAGGCTTGAAATTGCGCACATTTTCGCCAACCTCATGGACAATGCCGGTGCCTTCATGGCCTAACACTAACGGATACTTGTCCACACCGGGGAAATGCCCCGTGACGAGTTTGCCATCGGTGGCGTTGCACAGACATGCCACGTCGGTTTTAACCAATGCCTGATAGGGGCCGGGCTTAGGCGGATCGAGTTGGATCAACTCGACTTGATTGGGGGTCACAACTGCGATGGCTCTCATGGTGTGTTATTGATTTAAATGATCTTTGCCAGTTCGTCGTACACGGGCACCAGCGCCCGATAGGATTTCTCCAGCAGGGGCATCATCTGGCGGTAGCGTTGCTGGTTGGCGGGATTGGGAGTGGATATATGGTCCACCTTGATGAAGCGATGGATAACCTCGAAGTCATCGAACATTCCGACGGCCACTCCGCCGATAACTGCCGCCCCCATTGAGGTGGCTTCCTCAAGGAAGTTTAACGACTCAACCGGGCAATCGTAGATATCTGCCATCATTTGTCGCCACACCGCACTCTTGGCCCCACCACCAATCACCGTGATGGTATTGAGTGGAACATGCTGGCGGAAGATGTTGACGATGATGCCCAGATTCATGGTGACGCCTTCCATCACTGCCCGCAGCACGTCCTCGCGCTTGCTGGCCAAGTTCAGTCCGATAAAGGCACCGCGTGCGTCCGGATTCCACCATGGCGTGCGCTCACCGAGCATGTACGGAAGAAACAAGATTCCATTTGCCCCGGGGGTGGATTGCGCGATGGCCGCATCTATCAATGCGTAGGGATTGGTGTTAGCAGCAGCGGCGGCGGCGCATTCGGAGGTGCAGATGACTTCCTTGAGCCATTGCAAACTCGATCCCGCCGTCTGCATGGTTCCCGACGGATGCAGGTAACCCGGCACGCAATGCGCCCAATTCATCGTGCGCATCTGCTCATCCACGATCGGTTTCTCAACCGTCAACGCGATCCAACTCGATGATCCAAGATAGTTGTAGGCACTGCCCGGCTTGATGCAGCCGACCCCCACACCGGCGCAACTGCCGTCTCCCCCACCCAGCGCCACCGGCGTGCCAACCCGCAAACCGGTGGCCGCCGCTGCTTCCCGGGTGAGCTCGCCTAGTACCTGCGTCGAGTCCATCGGATCGGGAAACATCGCCGGATCCACCCCTGCCAGTTGAATGATTCGCTCCGACCACTTGAAGGTATTGAGGTCAAAGGCATTGGTGCCAGAGGCGTCTGAAAAATCCGTCGCCATCTTGTCTGTTAGGCGGTAGTTGATATAATCCTTGGCGCAAAGGGTCTTATGCGTTTTGGCATAGATGCCCGGTTCATTGTCCCGCACCCACATCAATTTCTCCAACGTGTAGGACGGGCTGACGCGATGGCCCACAATGCCATAAAAGTCCTTGAGCTCTATCTGCTCCAATAGGCCAGTGGCCTGCGCCGCCGCCCGTTGGTCACAATAAAGCATCGACGGACGCAGCACCTGGCCAGCCTTGTCCACCAGTGTGCAGCCCATCATTTGGCCACTCAATGCGACCACCGCAACATCCGCCGGATTCACCTTGGCTTGGGACAGTAGCGCCTGGGTCGAGTTACAGACCGCGTGCCACCAGTCAGCGGGATCTTGTTCGGCCCAGTTGCCATTGAAAAAATGCGTCGGATAGGTAACCGTCTGACTGGCGATAAGGCCGCCGTCATCGGAGTACAAGGTGGCCTTGTTGCCGCTGGTGCCAAGGTCGTGGGCGAGAAGATACCGGGACATGGGGTAAGGCGTGAGTTATGGGATTAGCCGCCGAAAAGGTTGGCTCCTGAGTAGCTGATGAGGCCAAGGATGCCCCCCCCGATGATCCCGCCGAAGATGAGCGCTGCGACACGCGGAAGGCTCTCGCGCACCAATGCCATGCGCTCGCCGGGTTTGCCCATAAACAAGCTATGGCACCACAAGCCGATAGCGATGGTGGTGCCCATATCCACCCACGGGCAGGCACCGCGGTAGGCCTGATAAATCATCCCGTACTGTTTGATGCCGCCGTCCGGACTGGCTATGCAATCCGGATTGATGCCAAAACCGGGCAGCTTGTGGTTAACCACCCAGAACGTGCCAATGATGATGGCCGCACTGAGCATGCCGCCCGCAGGACCAAAATCCTCCACCAGCTTGCCCCAGCAAATGATGACGACAAACGTCACACAGAACGATCCGAAGATAGTCGTCAAAATGCCTGCGGGCGTCATCCCGATGGCATCATAATAGGTCGATAGAAATGCAATCATGAAATGAGTTAGGCTAAATCTCAGGATTTGTTAGCATCCGAGTTATATCGTGGCAGGACTTGTTTGACGACGACGGCGGCGGCGGCGGCCAGCACGCCGCCGATGGCGCAGCAGACAAATGTGGGGATGGCCTGGAGGAAAGATGCGTCCAAACGCACCACGCCCCAGACGATGCCCGCCGCGCTGATGGCAAACCCTTGGTCCACCCAGATCTTGCCACTGGGATTCTCGACAACACCGAGCCAGTGGTTGAAATACCACATGATGCTGATGATGATGGTGGCGGCCATGAAGCCGCCCATGATACCATAGCTTTTCCACAACTCAGGCCACACCGCGAAGCATGCGGCACCACAGATGGCACCACCGATGGCCGTCGAAAAATGTCTTTTCCAATTCATGCGAAATTCCGGTTACTATTTAATGGGATCGAGCACTGCGATGGTGTAGGGCTTGTCGTGTTTGGTGTTCACTTTGTCCGGTCCGGTGACCAAATCAAAGCAGGTGACAATTATTTTGCCGTTCCAAAGGATTGGTTCACCGGGTTGGGCCAACTCGCCCTTGCTGCCATCGGAATCGGGGCTTTTGGCAATGCGGTGGACCTTGGCATCCGGGGTGACCACGGCGACGGCATTTTCAGAGAAATCCGCCACATAGAGATTGCCCTTGTCGTCGAAGCTGATGCCATCGGTGGTGCGCATCTCTTTGAGGTCCACTGCCCACACGTGGTTGCCAGTGACTTTGCCATCCGCATCAAACGTGATCTTATGGATGGCACCATCACCAAAGTTGCCAACATACAAATTGCCGGCCTTGTCAAACGCGATCCCGTCGGCACCGTACTGGCACTCGGCATTGCGCGTGATGAGTGTGGTGATCAAGTTAGGGTCGGCCAGCGTGTTGGTCACCTTGATGTCGTGGGCATCCAGTGGGAATCGATAGACGCCGCTGAGTAAGCGTCCACTGGGGTCCTTGACATTGGACATCATGCTTTGGGTGACGTAAATTTGGCCACCATGAACGCGCACTCCGTTAGGATGCTCCATGCCTTGGGCCACCACCGTGGTTGAGACCACCTCGTTGTCCTTGATGTGAAGGCGTAGCATGCGGCCTTTGAATTTGCCCTTGGGTTTGTCTGTCCAGCCCTGATTGTCACAGATATAGAGGTCGCCATCCGGTCCGAATTCGATGCCCATCGGACAAGCCAAGCCGGTTTCCGGCAGGACCGGGACGTTCACCCATTTGTGCACCTTGTTGTCCTTGCCAATTTTGATCAGGCAACCGGGTTGACTCTGATCCTTGAAGTTCGGGCAAGCCACCACCAGGTCGCCGTCTGGTGCGATGGCCATGCCATCGGGTGTGGGGCATGCATCCGGCAGTGTTGCGAACAACCGCGATGTTTGCATGGCTGGCTCAGCAGCGGACATCGCGCTGCCCAGGCCATCGGCCAAGAAAGCGAACGAGCCCAGAGCGACAGTGGCTATGAGGGTTTGGCGACCCAACGGGATGTGATATGTGTGCATGATGTTTTTTCTCGGAGTTAAATGGTAGGTATCATGGGTTCGGGGCGGAACTCTTGGCAGCATCACGGCCACTGGCTTCGAACTCGCAAAAAGCACACCGCTTGTCCTCGGCCGATTTGACGTTCTTGAGCCATAGCCAAGGGACGGGGCTCATGGTGAAGATGAGTGTCTTGATCATTTCCTAGGGGCCTTCATCATGTCTTGCAGGGCTTGGTTATCCTCATCGCCCAAACGCTTGCGCTTATCGGAATAGCGCTGGTATTTGGCGATCTCGTCCGGATTCCATGCATTGGCCTCGGTGTAATCACCGCAAAATGGCACGCCTAAATCGATCCAAGCAGCCAGTTTCTCGAGGTCTTCCCGAGTGAGCACGACCTTCTCATGACCTTTGTCCAGCAATTCCATCAACTTGCTCTTGTTTGAACCGGCGCTGTATGGGGCTATCAATGTTGGGACGGATGCGGCACTGATCCAGTTGACCATCGGATGGTCTGGATTACCCCGCCATCCCTGCTGCTTGACGTGCTTGTTGTCCTTTGCCTTGGCATGGGTTAGAAATAGATAGGATTCCATCCAGCGGCGTTTGGCCCCTTGATCGATCACTTCGGTGCTTGTGAGATCGTAGGGAACGTCTTTCTTGCCGTCGTGACACGAGGCGCAATGAGCATCAAGTATCGGCTGGATCTCACGGACATAGCTGAACCCGCGTGCCGGGCCATAGAACGGTTTGAGCGTTTGGGGACCGGACTGGAATGCTTTCGTTTGATAGCCGGTCACTGGCGGAGAACTATTCTTTGGCTCGTGGCAACCGGTGCACGAAGCATTTTCGCCAGGTTGCAAGGTGGACCAGCTGCGCATCGATTGGACCATGCGCCCTTTTGCGTCGAGCAGTTGGAAATACACCGGTGTGCGTGCCGGAGCTTTGAAGAACACGGAACCGTCCTCGTTGACCGTCGCATCCCCGAGGATTGCCTTCGGGTCCCATGTTCCGTTGCCGATAGCTACCGGAGTGCTCACCAACGCGCCACCACCTGGTCCGCCGTTGCCGTTCTCGCCGACGCCGGCAGCACGCCATTTCAAGGTCACCACTCGCAAGGTTTTCACCGTGCCACGCGCCACCCCGGCCATCGGAGGTCCGGCATACACATCCTGCACGTAATACGTCCCTTCCTGCTTGTGATAATCCACCAGTCCGGAGTGCCGAACAACCGTTTGGCGGACACGCACGGGAATCGGCTGGTTAGATGGCAGGGCTGGATCGCTTGCCAACAATTCCCGCCGCCCATCCTGATTCATCCAATAGACGCCGAATCGCGGCGCAAAACTCCCTCCGGCATTCTGCCAACCCAACGGATGATAGGCCAATACCAGCTCGGTTTCGCTGAGTGGATAGGGGTATTGAAACAGATCACCCTGTTGGCCGTAGGCATCGATTCGTTCCGCCTTGGTTTCGCGCACCGGAGCGATGAGTTGCGCACCCTCGGCTTCTTGGCGGCCCTTGGCCGGGTCTAGCACAATCAACTTACCAGTCTGCCGGGTATGGTGCCCTGTGGCAATGGCCATGATTTTGCTCGTGCCAGGGATTCCGCGGGCGTGCAGAATCGTCGTTGGAAACCACGAACTGCCGCCGTAAACCTCGGTTTGTCCGGTTCCATCTGGCATCATTTGCAACAGCGGCTGTGGAAATATCTGCGAGCGATCGTTGTATTCCCAGCGAGTGTAAAGGATGCGCCCGTCGTCCGTGACCGATGGAGAATTGTTATGCACCTGATCAAACGTGAGCCGATGGATATACTTCCCATCAGAATTGCATCGGTAAAGGTTGCTCACCTCTGTCCACCAACAGTCCACGGTTTGCACGCAGCGTGATGAATTGAACAAAATGTCACCGTCGGGCAGATACACCCCTTCGTAATCCGCCACGCCCAAGCCGCTCGTCAATTGGCGGACCTTCCGCGTGGCCAATTCCATTTCATACAGGTGGTAGTCGTCCTCGCGGTCGGACTTTTTCCAAGCAAACAGCACCCGCTTGCCATCGTAGGAAACATCAGGGTCTCTAATCACGCCTTTCTTGTCCTCCAACAGCGTCCCGACGTCGGACTGGCCACCCTTGCACGTCAGTAGGCAAAGCGCGGATCCGGGATAGAAATGGCGCTCAGACTGAGCGTCGGATTGCCCTTCGGTGTACGCATAATGCGAGCCACCCATGTTGTAATGCTTGGTAAAAACCATCTGCGGTGCCTTTTCCACCAACCGGCGCAACCGGATGACCCGTCGCGCCTCGCAGGCCTTGAAGTAGTAGGCGAGCAGCACACGAGGGTCGTCACCAGCTGGGGCTTGGGCCTTGTCCCATTCCGCCAATCCAGCGACCTGCACTTCCTTGAGCACCTTGCCGATCATGTCCCGCAGCACGCTGGGCTCCGGCTTGGCCAGCCATTCCCATGCTTGCGCCTTGTAGTCCTGCTGCAGCCAATCGCTCGCCTCGGGAAATCGCTTCGCCAATTCCTCCCACACCTTCACCGCCTCCTTCTGCGCCTCCTTCTGCGGCTCGGCCTGCGCCCCCTGCACGGCTTGAGAGGCTGTCCACACCGCTTCACTCCAATCCATTGGGGTGACAACCGCTGCTCTCAATCCGTCTCCGGCCAACCCGTTGAATATCAAAAGCAGGGTGAAAAGCAGGCTCGCCGATGCTACATTTCGGCAAGGATACGGGGATGTGTATAGGTAGGATTTCACGATGCGTTTCTTTATGCTGGCTGACTAACGCCGACTCCTACGCTGCAATTTTGTCAATCATACAGGAAAACCCACATTTTTTGGCTGCGATCCTTCGGGGGTACGGCCGACATCCATAACATTCCTCTGGTTCCGATTCATCTTTCCCCGTAGCGCCTGAAAAACAGGAATCAGCTGCGGCATTTCACGGCAGGTGCCCTGACGAATAGCGGCTGGTGCATAAGCGAAATCCCGTAGACAGTTCCGCTAGATTCTGATGGCCTCTCATTCTTATTCATCTAATTGGCAGAGGGGCCGCAGTTATCTAACGTAACCGGGATGAAAGCACCTGCCCATCCCACATCCAGCCCGACGGACACCCCACAACGCAGCGGAGGCGGAGCATCCGCGAACTACGCCGGTGACCGTTCCATTGCGGTCTTTAAACTGGGTCTGGACATCAGCCCGCTGCGCCCTCGCCAACGCTACGTGGTGCGTGCACTGCTCCAGCGGATGACCGGAACGACATTGGACGCGTCGCCCGGGTCGCACTCGTGATTGAGCCTATGCACCACAGCGCCTCGTGGAATTTCTCAATATTGAGTGATGTCACGTAGCAGCGTGCGGCCGCCATCCGCAGGTCCCGAGGACCTTGGCGCGTGCCAAGTGGCTGATCCATGCTTAGAGTATGCGCCGGGCTAAGGCGCACGATGAATTCATCTTCGCATCTAGGAGCCTCAAAAGCGCCACAGGGTCGAGCAAGTTCAATTCCCTGAAAATTGCTGTCAGACCTGGGAATCGCGGCAGTATTTTAGTTTTGTGGC